>JAUSJX010000132.1 GCA_030647435.1 Candidatus Rokuibacteriota bacterium | reverse complement strand
CCACGCCAAGCCCCACCCAGCAACGCGCCTACGACCTGCTCAAGACGATCACGGTGTAGACAGAACCCTGCAGGCCGTCTGTGAGCTATCTCCACGAATCAACGACCAATCTCGCTAAGGTGACGCAGGAACTTCAGCTTAGGAGTCCGCATAACTGCAAAACTTTCGGTCGAACTGCTTCCCGACCTCGCAGAAACCTGCCTTGTCACAGCCGCCGCCTGACCGGGTACCTCCGACCGTTCAGGATCGCGCCCACCCACGTGGACCGGACAAGAACATGATAGCTCGCAAGGAGGGTGGGGACCGAAGCCGCGAGGACGACCAGCGCTTTTACCGCCGGTGTCCAGCCTGTCCCCGCCACCGCGATCTGAAAGACGAGGAGGACCGGCATGTGCATCAGGTAGAGCCAGTAGGAGGAGTCCGAGAGATAGCGGATCCACGGGACCGGCCGCTCGAGGTAGCGGAGGAAGAGGCCCGTGAAGCCGAAGATGAAGAGCCACATCGAGAGCCCAAGAAACCAGGCGCTCCCCAGGAACCAGAGGTGCGTATGGCTTGCGGTCGACTGCGCGCGATGCCAGAGGAAGTAGAAGCCGAGCAATGCCGCCGCGAGCCCGAGCACGAGGACAATCGGAAGCCGCGGAAGGCGGAGGAGGGTCGGGAGAAGATCCGCGTTCCGGTAGAGGAGCCAGCCGGAGGCGAAGAAGACGAGGTAGATGATGACGATCTTCGCCTCGGGGACAAAGCCCGACGGATCATCGAGCACGCCCTCCTGCATGAAGCAGAGGGCGGGGAAGGTGATGGCGGCGAGGACGAGGGGCCCGAGCGGCGAGATCAGGACCGCCCGAAAAGTTCGCTCTATCTTTGCGACGAGAGCCGGCAGTCGCCGAGCGAGGGGAATGACGGCGAGGGCGATCGCATAGAAGATGAGGAGGTATTCGAGGAACCAGAGATGCATCGGGTCGACGTGGCGCAGGACTTCTCCCGAGCTGAAGAACTGCAGGTACTTCAGCGGGATGGTCCGCGGCTCTTCCAGGTTCGTGGCCACAGTCACGAGGGCTGCGACCAGGGGGAAGAGCACCGCCCATCCCGCGGCGAACGGGAGCAGAATGCGGACCACCCGGTTCCTGAGGAAGCCGGCCGGGCCGCGCTGCTCGAGCAGGAGCGCGGCGAAGAAGCCCGCCATGACGTAGAAAACGGGCATCCGGAAGGCGTGGATGAGTCCAAGGCTCAGATCGAACACCGCCGTCGTCGAGCCGTCCTTCCAGGGCCAGCTGCCGTGGCGGGAGAAGGCCACCGCCGCATGGAGGTAGATCCCGAGGAGCATCATCGTGCCCCGGAGAGCGTCGAGGGAGTGGTAGCGGGGCGACTGGACGGGCAGCGCGCGGGGGGGAGGGAATTCCCGATGTCTGTCCAGGACCGTGGCCATCGGACCCATACTGCTCAGATGAAAGCGACACGGTCAAGACTTGGCCAGGACGGCAGGCACTGCGGGAGGCGAAAAAAGAACTAGAACGAGCGGATGAGGCGCTCGACCCGTTCGTCGTGACTCTGGAACGGGTCCTTGCAGAGGACAATCTCGTGAGACTTCACAGCTAGCGCGCGTTCTTGATGGCCTGGGCGATCAGCTTCGCGCCCTCGTAGTTGCGATCGGGCGGCTCCCAGCTGTACGCGAGGCGGATGAACCCCTCGCCCCCGCCGTTGGCGTAGAAGGCCGGTCCCCACGTGAACTGGATGCCCGACTTGACCGCCGCCTCCCGGAGCCGCTCGATCTTGGTCCCCGTGGGTAGCTTGATCCAGATGAAGAAGCCGCCCTCCGGCTTGCTGATCTCGACGTCGGTGCCTTCGAGCACTTCCCACAGGCCCTTCAGCATCGCGTCGCGCTTCAACCGGTAGATGTCAACCAGGCGCGCGACGTGCGGCACGAGGTTCTCGCGCATGTAGAAGGTCGCCACGCGCGAGACGTAGGGGTTGACGCCGCCGCCGAAGAGAAAGCCCTGGAAAGCCGGGATCATCTGGCGCGGCGCGCAGAGCCAGCCGAGTCTGACGCCCGCGCCCAGGATCTTCGACAGCGTGCCCGCGCGGATGACCCGCCCGCCCTTGTCGAGCGCGTAGAGCGACGGGTGCGCCTGCCCCTCGAAGCGCAACTCGCCGTAGGCGTCGTCTTCCAGGATCAGCGTGTCGTACTCGTGCGCCAGCGCGATCAGCTCCTCGCGCCGCCGGCGCGACATGGTCGGCCCCGCGGGGTTCTGGAAGTTGACGATGGTGTAGATGAGCTTGCAGCGCTTGCCCTCGCTCCTGAGTTTCTCGAGCTGCTGCCGCGCGACGGCCGTGTCCATGCCTTCCGCGTCCAGCGGCACGTCGAGCACGCGCGCGCCGTGGCGGCGGATCGTCGCCAGCGTGCCGGAGAAGGTCGGCGCCTCGCTGAGGATCGGGTCGCCCACGTCCACGAAGGCGCTGAAGGCCAGCGAGAGCGCGTGCCCCGAGCCGTTCGAGATAATGATGTCGTCCGTCGGGACCTCGAGGTTCTCGAAGAGCCGGTACTTGTGGGCGACCAGCTCGCGCAGGCCCTTGTAGCCCTGCGGCTCGCCGTAGGACAGCGCCGGCGCGCCCTCGGCCTTCATCACGTCGGCCGTGGCTTCGACCATGCCCTCGTAAGGAAAGGACGAGGGATCCGGGTGGCCGCCACCGAATTCGAAGAGCGCTTCGGCCACGGGGCGCGCGGGCGGGGCGGAGGCGCCCCAACCGATCCGGGCGCGGGTGGACAGGAGGTCGTCGAGACGGGGGTTCGTTCGAGTGGTCATGGGTGGTAGCATACGTCAACTCCCGGCCATGGCGAGACTCAGCCGATATTCCCGCTGGGACGGCACCCAGGCCGTCCCCGACCTCGACGCCGACCAGCTCCTGTCGGCCATGTCGGACGACTTGCTCGCCGACGGCGATCTCTGGAACGCCTTCCGCCGCCTCTTCCAGCGCGGCGCGCAGGATCCGCAGGGCGGCCGCATGCCGGGGCTCCAGGATCTCCTCAAGCGCCTCAAGCAGGAGCGCCAGCAGCGCCTCGAGCAGTACGACATGGGCTCGGTGCTCGAGGACATCAAGAAGCAGCTCGCCGACATCCTCAAGACCGAGCGCGCGGGCATCGAGCGCGACGTGCCTCCGGGGGCCCAGCAGGAGCAGAAGCTCCAGCGTCTCGACGCGATGCCGCCCGACCCCGCGGGGCAGATCAAGGCGCTCCAGGACTACCCGTTCACGGATGCCGAGGCGAAGCGCAAGTTCGACGAGCTGATGAAATCGCTCCAGGAGCAGATGCTCAAGCCCTTCATGCAGGGCATGCAGCAGGGGCTCCAGAACCTGACGCCGGAAGACTTGAAGCGCATGCGGGAGATGATGCGGGATCTGAACAACATGCTACGCGAGCGTGCCCAGGGGGGCGAGCCGGATTTCCAGGCTTTCAAAGCCAAGTGGGGACAGAACTTCCCGATGGTGGACAGCCTCGACCAGCTGCTCGTGCAGATGGGCAAGCAGATGGGCCAGATGCAGTCGCTGATGCAGAGCCTCACGCCGGGCCAGCGCCAGCAGCTCCAGGACATGATGCAGTCGCTCTTCGCGAAAGACGAGCGGCTCGAGGCCGAGATGGCCCAGCTCGCCATGAACCTCGAAGACCTCCTGCCCATGGACGCGCTCCGCCGGCCGTACGACTTCAAGGGCGACGAGAACCTGTCCATGAAAGAGGCCATGCGCGTCATGGAAGAGCTCCAGCAGATGGACCAGCTCGAGCGCCAGCTGAGGCGCGCGAAGGACCCGGGCGACCTGGACAAGATCGACGAATCCGAAGTCGAGCGGCTCCTGGGCGAGGAGGCCGCGCGCGATCTCCAGAAGCTCCGCGAGCTCGCGAAGAAGCTTGAGGAGGCCGGATACCTCGAGAACAAGGGCGGGAAGCTCCAGCTGACGGCACGGGCCATCCGCAAGATCGGCGACAAAGCGCTCCGCGACGTCTTCGACCACCTCAAGCGCGACCGCTTCGGGCGCCACGCCGTCTCGCGCCGCGGCGCCGGCGGTGACCGCACCGACGACGCCAAGCGCTACGAGTTCGGCGACCCCTTCCTGCTCGACCTGCGCGGCACGCTCATGCACGCGGTCGAGCGCGGCGGCGCGGGCACGCCCGTCCGGCTCTCGCCGGATGACTTCGAGGTCTGGCGCACCGAGCTTTCGACGCAGGCGGCCACGGTCGTCCTGCTCGATCTCAGCCGCTCGATGCTCTACAACGGCTGCTTCCTGCCGGCCAAGAAGGTGGCGCTGGCGCTCCACGCCCTGATCCGCGGCCAGTTCCCGCGCGACAGCCTGCACATCGTGGGCTTCTCGCTCTACGCGCGCGAGTTCAGCGCGGCGGAGCTGCCCGAGCTGTCCCCCAGCGGGACCAACATCGGCACCAACATGCACGCGGCCTTCATGCTCGCCCGCACGCTCCTCGGGCGCCAGAAGGGCGGCAACAAGCAGATCATCATGATTACCGACGGCGAGCCGACGGCGCACATGGAGGGCGGCGAGGCGGAGTTCTCCTACCCGCCGACGCGGCGGACGCTCCAGGAGACGCTCAAGGAAGTCCAGCGCTGCACGCGCGAGGGCATCACCATCAATACCTTCATGCTCGAGCGGAGCGCGATGCTGGCGGCGTTCGTCGAGCAGATGACGAAGATCAACCGCGGCCGCGCGTTCTTCGCCACCCCGGAGCGCCTCGGCGAGTACGTCCTCGTGGACTACGTCAGCAACAAGCGCCGCGCCGCCTCGTAGCCGGACCCCCGAGTGTCGGCGATCTCCGTCCATGACCCTGGCGGCCCAGCTCGTCCTCTGCACGCTGGCGGCCTACGCCTTCGCGCGCTTCACCTTCCGCGGGCGCGATGTCGCCTTCATGCTCGTGCTGGTTCAGCTGATGATCATGCCCGACGTGCTGATCGTGGAAAACTACCGGACAATGAGCCGGCTGGGCATCCTCGACACGCTCGTCGCCATCGGCCTGCCCTACATGGCCTCGGCCTTCGGCTTCTTCCTCCTGCGTCAGACCTTCAAGACGGTGCCGAAGGAGCTAGATGAAGCCGCGCGAGTCGAAGGCGCCGGGCCGCTCGAAGTGCTCTGGAAGGTCTACGTGCCGCTCGCCAAGCCCGTCTACGTCGCCTACGGGCTCGTGTCGGTCAGCTACCACTGGAACAACTTCCTCTGGCCGCTCATCGTCACCAACTCGGTCAACTCGCGGCCGCTGACGGTGGGACTGCAGATCTTCTCGTCGGGCGATCAGGGCGTGGACTGGTCCATCATCACCGCGGCGACCCTCATGACATCCGGCCCGCTACTGATCGGCTTCCTGCTCTTCCAGCGCCAGTTCGTCCAGAGCTTCATGCGCGCCGGCATCCGCTGAATGGATCGGGGTCAGGTCTTGCATTCATACATTGCCAGCCAGACCCGACCGCGGCGAGCGATCATCGGTCCAGACTTGGTGTCGTATTTCAAGACCTGACCCCAGCTCCCGGAACGGGCATCCCGAATGCGCAATCCGTCCAACAAGGTCAGAGCCAGCCGGAGCGCTTGAACCGGTAGTAGAGATAGACGCAGACCACGGTCAGGCCGGCCATGACCGCCGGGTAGCCGTAGCGCCACTCGAGCTCCGGCATGAACTTGAAGTTCATCCCGTAGACGCCCGCGACCATGGTCGGCACGCCGATGATAGCCGCCCAGCCCGCAAGCTTCTTCATCGCGTCGTTCTGCGACACGGCGGTCAGGGACAGATGCGCCTCGAGGGCGCCCGTCAGCAGCTCGCGCAGGGTGTCCACGTGCTCGTTGATCCGGATCGCGTGGTCGTAGACGTCGCGGAAGTACGGCCGCGTGTCCTCGTGGATCAGCGGCATATCGAAGCGCACGAGCCGGTTGCACACGTCCACGAGCGGTGACACGGCCCGCTTGACTTCGACCAGGTTGCGCTTGAGGTCGTAGATGCGCTGGACGGTCTTCCGGTCGAAGGTCTCGCTGAAGATCTCGTCCTCGAGGCGCTCGAGCTGGTCCCCCAGGGTGTCCAGGACCGGGAAGTAGTGATCCACGATGAAATCCATGACGGCGTAGAGCACGAAGCCCGGCCCCTTGGCCAGGAGCGCCGGGGTGCTCTCGCAGCGCGTCCGGACGGCGGCGTAGGCGGGCGTGTCTCCGTGCCGGATGGAGACGATATAGCGCGGTCCCAGGAACAGGTGCGTCTCGCCCAGCTCGATGCGCTCCTGATCTGACGTCAGGATCGCCGGGCGCAGCACGACGAAGACCGAGTCGCCGTACTGCTCGAGCTTGGGCCGCTGGTGGGCAAGCTGGGCGTCCTCGACCGCCAGGTCGTGGAGCCCGAACTCCTTCTGGATCTGCTGGAGCAGCTCGGGGGAGGGGTCGTGCAGGCCGACCCACACGAAGACGCCGGGCTCCTTGAGAACCTCGCTGATGTCCGGGATCTCGACGTCGCGCACGCGGCGGCCTTCCGCATAGGCAACACAGGCGACCACACCCTCCATCGCGAACGTTACGGTTGGCCCCCGTCGCCCACCAGGACGAAGGGTGCCCAGAAGGCCGGATGCGAGGTGGCGGGATCGCCCTGGAGCTTGGCCTGGGCCGCGCGAAGGGCGGCGGCGCGACCGAGAGTGCCGTCGCGCGTGTAGGCCTCGAAGAGGCTCGTGGTCAGGATCACCGTCGGCTGGGAGACCACGGCCCAGTGAGAGACCAGGAGGGATCGCGCGCCGGCGTAGAAGAAGGCGCGCGCCAGCCCCGAGAGACTCTGGCCGCCCAGCCCGCCGTCGGGCGCCGCCGTGTTGCAGGCCGAGAGGACGACCCAGTCGGCGTCGAGCTTGAGCTGGGCGACCTCGCCGGCGTCGAGCAGCCCGTCTTCATCGGCGCTCCCCGTCGCTGGTGGCGTCAGCGCCAGCGCCGGCTCGCCCTTGCACTTGAGCTCGCCCGGCAGGAGGCCGTGGGTCGCGAAAGCGACCACGCGGTACTGGCTGAGGTCCGTGCTCCGCACGCGCTTCTCGGTCGCCTGAGCGCCCAGGATCACGTCCGACTCCGGCGCCTTGAGCGTCCGCGCGATCTGCCGGAGCTCCCCCGCCGACTCGCGAAGGCGCGGCAGGCCGCGCACGAGCTCGACGTCCACTCCCGCGCCGTCCCGGCACAGCTTCCCGAGCGCGGCGAGACTGCGCGTGTCTCCCGGGGCGCCCGCGAAGGCGGGATCGCCGAAGCCGATGAAGGGCTGGGCCGCCTTCGAGCGGCCGGCCACCGCGCGCAGGCTCTTCAGCGAGCCCATGGAAGGCAGGACGCTGATGGGCACCTGCTTGCCGAGCCAGGACACGGGCCGGTAGTCCCTCTTCTCGGGCGCGGCCGCCAGCTGCGGGGGCAGGACTGGCTGGGTCACCAGAAGACCCAGCGGCAGGCTGAGGAGCGGCCCCGACGGCACGACGATCAAGTGTGTGGCGCCGGCGAGCGGAACGGAGACAGGCCCGATCAGGTCGGTATACAGCTTGTGCGCCGCCACCACGTCGAAGTCGCGGAGCTGACCGTCCGCGAGATCGAGCTCCTTGCGCAAGTCGCGCACGCTCTTGTCGAGCGCACCGGCGCCGATGGCGGCGCGGTGCGCGTGGATCTTGCCGTCGCGCACGACGAACACATAGGTCGCGTTCCGCGTGGTCAGGATCGAAAGCAGCGCTTCGCCGGGGCGCAGGAGCCCGCTCAGGTCCTTGAGTGCCAGCGGCCGCGGCGCGACCAACCCGGCGTAGCGCGGGAATTCTGCCTGGAGCCTGCCCTCGCGGCTCGCCACTTGCGTCTCCGCCGCCTGGAGCTCCTTCGTGAGCTCGGCCTCGCGCGCGGGCTCGCGCCTGTCCGCGGGGAGCAGGGTCATCATCGCCAGCTCGCGCCGCGCCGTGTCGCGCCCGCGGGCCGCTTCCTGGTACTCGCGCGCGACGGCGCGCAGGGCGGGGTCGGCGGTGTCGAGCCGGGCCGCCATGTTGGTGATGGCGCGCGCCGTGTCGCCCTCCCTCGGCAACTGGGCGGCGGCGAAGGCCTCGGCATGGAGCGCCTCGCGCTGCGCCGGGTCGGCCCCGGCCGCCTCGAACAGCGTGTCCATGTACGGGACCAGCCACTGCGGGCGCACGCGACTTCGGCCCAGCGGGTCCACGGCGTAGATCTCCGCCTCCTTCCTGAAGGCCTGGAGCGCCAGAGGCAAGTTGCCCTCGACGCGAGACAGCACGCCCAGGTCCCGGTAGGAGTCGGCGACCTTGACCGAGTCGCCGAAGAGGAGACGCCGCCGCTCGAGGGCAGCCTCGAACTGCTTGCGCGCGTCCGCGTAGCGCTTCTGCTCGACGTGGATCCGGCCCAGCCACTCCCGGGACTCGCTGGTCCACCAGGCTCGGAACTCGGCGTCCTGTCCGGGCCTCTGGACGATGTCGAGCGACCGCGACACGCTTCGCTCCGCCTCGTCGAGCCGCTTGAGGCTGAGCTGGGTCCGGCCCAGCGACACGAGCGCATGCGCAAGCCCGGAGGGCTCGTTCCCGACCCGCACCTCGCGCTGATCGCGCAGCCGCACCGCCTCCTCGGCCAGCGGCAGCGCAACCGTGGGGCGCCCGTATGCGCGCTCGGTGTTGGCCCGGTAGGCCAAATACAGCGGCCGGTCCGTCCACGAGTAGCTCTTCTGGACGAGCGGCTCGGCGCGGTTGTAGAGCTGGTTGGCCTCCTCGAAACGGCCGCCCTGGTAGCCGACTTGAAGCGCTATCTCGGCCAACGTCCGCCCTGATGCCGGCTGGTCGGGACCGCCCGCGCGCTCCTCGATCTCGAGCGCGCGGCGGAAGGCCGCCTCGGAGCCGACGACGTCGCCCGCGTAGTTGAGGAGCGTCCCGACACGGTAGAAGCGGGCCCGGGCGCCCACGTCCTCGACGCCGGTGAGCTTGCCGCTGGCGTCCACCATGGCCTCGGCGCGACGAATGGCGGCCGAGAGCGATCCTTTCGCGCCTGCCACTTCCGTGGCGGGGCGCTTGCCCTCGAGCACCTCGACGGCGGCTTCCAGCAGGGGCAGGTTTGTCGGGAAGGTCTCGAGGCCGTAGCCGCGGCGATTGATGACCGCCGCCACGACGAGGGCTCGCCAGCCGCCGTCCTGTCTCCGGCACTCGCGCAAGGCGGCCGGCGTGCCCGAGCCCAGCGTGGTGGCCTCGACCGCGCCGCAGCCGCCCAGGCGCTGAGAAAAGTTCTTCTCCCAGACGCTGTCTGTCAGGAGCTTGTCGAGCGCAAAGCCCTTGCCGACGTTGAAGGTCCAGACATCGCCGCTCGGCTGTGTCCAACCCTCGCAGTAGAGACTGAAGCGCCGAAAACCGGTGTCGGTTCGGAGATTCACGAGCTTGAGCCGACAGGCCTCGCCCGTCCGGTTGGTGCCGACGGCCAGCTCGTCTCCCACGGAGACGAAGGGGTCGGCCGCCAGGGCGGGCCCGGTGGCGGGGAGCGCCAGCGCGGCGAGGACAGCGGCGGCTGTGACCCCGCGAAGGAGGCGCATGGTGTCCATGGCTTCCTAGCCTACCTCAAATTACGCGACGCTCTCCATCTCGCTACGACCCTTGCGAGGGGGGCTGCGTTCGTCTAGCATCTTGCGAGCGGCTGGGGTCAGGTCTTACATTCCGACATTTCGTGAGGCCGCCCCTCGTCGCCGCGGATAGCGGTGCCGCGCGCTCATCTGGAGGGCGAGCTCCGACAGCGCCGTCGGCGCGAGGCCGTTGAGCTCGACAGCTCCCGCCGGTGGGCTCAGGCTCACGTGTGTCCCGCTGACTCATGCTCCGAGTTACGAGTTCCCCTTGACTCAGAAGGTGAGGGGGATCTCCCGCCCCTCGCGCAGGGAGCGCTCCGCCTCGACGCACACGACCACGCGCTTGCGCGCCTCCTCGCCCGACACCAGCGGCCGCCGCTCGCGGAACGCCACGACGGCTTGCGCGAGCTGTGTCTCCAGCTCGAACAGCTCGCCGGACGCGGCCAGGGTGGCGGTCTCGGCCTCGCCCGCGCCGCGCCGCTGCACCTTCAGCTCGTACGCGGGCTGGCGCGTGCGGTCCATCGTGCCCGACCACCAGGCACGGATGGAGCCCTCGCGTCCGACGACCTCGGTCACGTGGTGGTACTCGAAGGCGGCCAGCGTCTCGGTGACGACGGCGTAGGCACCGCCGCGGAAGCGCAGGAGCGCGGTGAAGTTGTCCTCCATGCCTTCCTCCGGGTGCCGGCCGTTGCCGAGGGCCAGGACCGACACGGGGTCGCCCTGGCGCTCGAGGTACCACATGACGGAATCGAAGGCGTGGACGGGCTCCTCGAGGATCCAGGAGCCCACGCGCGATCGGTCGTAACGCCAGCCCTCGGCGCCGGGACGGTAGGGGAAGCGGAAGAGGGTCTGGAGCGCGTACATGGGCTCGCCGATGTCGCCCGCGTCGATGATCGCCTTCACGCGGCCCCACTGGGTCGAGAGTCTCAGCTCGTGGCCGATCGTGAGGACCCGCCCGGTCCGGCGGGCCGCCGCGAGGAGCCGGTCGCACTGCTCCGGGGTGGCGGCCATCGGCTTCTCGAGCAAGACGTCCTTGCCATGGTTGAGGGCGGCGACGCCGATCTCCTCGTGCAGGTGGTTGGGGACCACGACGTCGGCCACGTCCACGTCGGCGCGCG
Organism: Candidatus Rokuibacteriota bacterium; assembly: GCA_030647435.1. NCBI lineage: Bacteria > Candidatus Rokuibacteriota > Candidatus Rokuibacteriota bacterium. The sequence continues at coordinate 18,570 of JAUSJX010000132.1, read as the reverse complement.
CCAGGAGCTCCCGGTAGTCGACGTGCACCGGCACGTCGGGGAAGTCGCGCCGCGCGACGGCCGCCGTCGCTTCGCTCCGGCAGGCGATGGCGGCCAGGACCGCGCCGGGCGCTTTCCGGATGGCGGTCGCGTGGTGACGGCCCCACAGTCCGTAGCCGATCAGACCGAAGCGCATGCTCATCCCTTGACCGCGCCCGAAACTAGCCCGCGCACGACGTACTTCTGCAGGAGAAGGACCAGCGCGAGCGTGGGAAGGAGGCCGAGCAGGCAGATCGCCATCATCAGGGTGAAGAATACGAAGTAGTCCGAGACGAGTCCGGCCAGGATCACCGGCACCGTCATCGCCTCGGGCCGGCTGACGACGATGAGCGGGATCAGCAGCTCGTGCCAGGAGATGATGAACAGGATGACCGCACAGGCCGCCAGGCCGGGTGTCGAGAGCGGCAGGATCATCCGGACGAACGCCGTGAAGCGCGTGCAGCCGTCGATCCGGGCGGCGTCCTCCAGCTCCCCGGGGAAGGACGCGAAGTACGGCACCAGGATCATGATGGCGTACGGGATCAGGAAGCCGACCTCCGCGAGGATCACGCCGGTGAGCGAGTTCAGGAGCCCATAAGTCCGGAAGAGGACGTACAGCGGAACCATGAGGACAATCAGCGGCACCATCCGGCTCATGGCGCTCATCTGGAGCAGCGTCTGCGTCCAGCGCAGCCTCAGGCGGGCGATGGTGTAGGCCGACAGGCTTGCGAGGGCAAGCGCGATCAGCGTGACCGCGACGCCGACGATGAGGCTGTTGAGGAACGCCGCCGGGAAGCGCTCGATGGATTTCGGCAGGTAGGACACCTGCTCGAAGATCGGCCCGCGCTGCGCGCCGGCCGACAGGATGAGCTGGAAGTTGGCCGCGGTGTACTCGCGTGGCAGGAGCGCCCGCGTGTCTCCCTGGAGCGTCTTTTCCGACTGAACGCTCGACAGGATGAGGGGTGCCAGCGGCGCGACCAGGAACGTGATCGCCATGATGTTCGCGATCCAGAGCGCCACCCGCCGCGGCCACGACAGACGTCGGCTCACCACTCCACCCGCCGGTAGACGAAGCGCACGTAGAGGAGCGCGAAGGCGCCGATGATCAGCGTGAGCATCCACGCGGAGGCGGCGCCGAGGCCGATGTTGAACGGCGGCTGGAACGACATCTTGTAGGTGTACCAGGCCGCCACCCACGTGTCGTTGCCAGGACCGCCCTGGGTGATGGCGAGGATCTCGTCAAATACCATGAAGCCGAAAGTGGTGCGGAGGATCAGCGTCACCGCGAGGATCGGACGCAGCAGGGGCAGGGTGAGGCTCCAGAACGCCGACCATCCCGACGCGCCGTCCATCTCCGCCGCCTCGTACAGCTCGCGCGGGATGCCCTGGAGCGCCGCGTGGTAGAGGAGGATGTTGAACGGCGTGGTGCGCCACACATAGGCGGCGATCACCGCCGCCATCGCGAAGCGAGGGTTGCCCAGCCAGTTCACATAGCCGTCGATGAGGCCGAGCGCCGACAGCGTGCGGTTCAGATAGCCGTACTGGGCGTTGAGGATGAACGACCAGAGGAGCCCATTCACGATCGGCGGCACCGCCCACGGGACCAGGATCAGGACACGGGTCACGCGCGAGATCCACACCCGCTCCTCGTTCACGATGAGCGCGATGACGAGCGCGATCACTACCTCGAGGGCCACGGAGGCGGCGACGAAGACGAGCGTGTGGCGGAGCGAGAGCCAGAACAGGTCGTCCCGGAAGAGACGCGCGAAGTTCGCCAGGCCGGCGAACGGGAACTCCCCCGTGCGGAGCTGTCGCAGGCTCACCTCGTGGAGGGAGAGGTAGCCCGCGTAGATGATCGGGTAGGCCAGCACCAGCGCCAGGCACAGGACCGACGGCGCGTTCATCAGCACCGCGAGCCGCCCCGCCGGCAGCTCGCCGCGTCCGAGCGCGGTCTCCGGGGTCACCGCGCGATCCGCGTCCGCTCGGTCCGCCCGGGAGTCAGGCGCTCTTGGCCTTGGCGATGGCGGCGACCATGTTGTCGCACGCCTGATCGGCGGTGATCTTGCCCTGCAGGCACGCGGTCAGCTCCACGTTCATGGCGTCGCTCCAGCGCGGGTACCACTTCTGGGAGACGGCGGGCACCACGTCGGAGAAGTTGGACGCTCGCTTCCAGATGTCGAGGATCGTCGCCACGTCGCCCCACTTCGCCCAGCCCTGCTTCAGGAGATTGCTCTCCATGACCGACTGGTAGCCGCTGCCAAGCATGGCATCGGTCGCCAGGCGATTGGCCTGCGTGTACTGCCCGTCCTTCGTGCGGCCGCCCAGGTACTGGAGGAGCTTCCAGGCCCATTCCTTGTTCTTCGTCGCGCTGGTGAGGATGTAGAGCATCGTGTACCCGATGGTCTTGCCGTCACCCGGGTGCCCGACGACGCGGCCCTTGCCGGCGATCGGCGAGTTGGCAGGGTCGTTCACGAGGCTCACGTAGTAGTGGTGGAGCGTTCCGAGGTAGATGTGCTGGCCGGCGTTGAACGCTTTCACGGCCGGGATGAAGCGGAGGTTGAGCGAGTTCGGATCCGCCAGCTCCTCCTTGAACGTGTTCTGCCACCACTTGAGCGTTTCGCGCGCGACGGACCCGGCCCCGAGCTGGGGGGCCAGCTGCTTGTCGAAGATCACACCGCCCCGATTGTGCGTCATGCTGAACCAGGTCGCCGGGAGCTGCTCGAAGCCCGCCCCCGCCACCCAAAGGATCGGATACTTGCAGACCCCGTCCTTCTTGGCCTTGCGGCATTGCTCGAGCAGCTCGGGGTAGCTCTTGAACGGCTTGCCCTTGAACCCGGCCTTGCCGAGCAGCTCGTCGTTGTAGATGAAGACCCACACCGTGGAGAAATACGGGAGCCCCCACGTCTTTCCGTCGCGCTGGGCGATGGCCTTCGTGAACGGCGTGAAGTCCTTGACGTACTGATCCACCCCGGGTAGCCCGTCGATGGGCGTGGCGATGCCCTGGTCGATGTAGCTCGCGAGGTACTGCATGGGCGATTGCGAGACATCGACGGTGTCGCCGGCCGCGTACATGGCGGTGAGCTTCGCCACCTGTGGCTCGACGTTGGGCTCGATGATCTGGTTGACCTTGACCGACCAGTCCTGCTCGAACTGCTTGGCGATCTGCTCGTAGATCTTGCCGTACTGCCAGACGACGAAGGTGACGTCCGGCGGGGTGCCCGCCGGACGCGCCGCCCATGACGCGGCCTGCGCGCCGAGTGGGTTCGGCATCATCGACAACCCCGCCGCGGCGGCGGACGTGCGAAGGAACTGCCGGCGATCGAGGTGGGCGGGCGAGAACGGCGATCTGGCCATGGCTTCCTCCCGGGGAGCTTCGCTCCCGAGCGACGTGTGGCGGTCCCGATGCTCGTGCGCCACCGCGTGAGCCCGCCCGCACGCGGCGCGCGCAGTATAGGCGAACCATGTCGCCTCCCGCAATACCCCGCTACGACCCTTGCGAGGGGGGCTGCGTTCGTCTAGCATCGGTAAAAAGGGGGTCTCAGATGGCTCGATCCCTGCGCGAGCAGTACGATGAGTTCCGGGCGGCCAACGGCATCCGCGACAATCGGCCGGGGAAAATCCTCGACGAAGGCGCGATGTCGAAGCTCATGCAGCTGTTCCTCGCCTTCGGCGTCCAGGTCAAGGCGAGCGACATCCACATCGAGCCCATCGCCGCCGGCGCCCGCGTCCGGTACCGCGTCGACGGCATCCTGCACGACATGCTGACGATGTCCCCGGAAATGCGCGACCCGCTGGTCCGCGCCATCAAGGTGCGGGCGGGCATGACCAACGACGGCCCCGGGCGCAGCAAGCCGCAGGACAGCCGCTTCGATTTCGAGGCAGAGGGGCACAACCTCGACCTGCGCCTCTCCTCCTTCCCGACCATCTTTGGCGACGTCGTCGCGATCCGCATCCTCGACCGCTCGCGCTCGCTCTTCAAGCTCGAGGACCTGGGATTCCCGCCGACGGTCCTCAAGACCTTCGAAGCGCTCATCAAGCGTCCCAACGGCTTCGTCCTCGTGACGGGCCCCACGGGCGTCGGCAAGACGACCACGCTCTACGCCGCGCTCAACAAGATCCGCTCGCCGCGGATCAAGATGGTGACGCTCGAGGACCCGGTCGAGTACCAGATGGACGGCGTCAACCAGGGGCAGATCAACACGGCCGTGGGGCTGACCTTCTCGACGGGGCTGCGGGCCATCCTGCGACAGGACGCCGACGTGATCCTGGTGGGCGAGATCCGCGACAAGGAGACGGCCGAGATCGCCATCCGGGCGGCGCTGACCGGGCACCTGGTCTTTTCGACCATGCACGCCCGCCACTCGCTCGGCGCCACGACGCGGCTCCTCGACATGGGCGTGGAGCCGCACATGGTCCTGGCCTCGGTCACCGGCATCGTGGCCCAGCGCCTGGTCCGCCTCGTGTGCAAGCAGTGCCGGCAGCCCGACCGCCTGGCGAACCAGAACTTCGAGCGCATCTGGGCGCAGGAAACCGGCGGCGCACCGCTGATCGGCGATCTGCGGCTGGTCAAGGGCCAGGGCTGCGTCCTCTGCACCGGCACCGGCTACGCGGGCCGGCTCGGCCTCTTCGAGCTGCTGGTGCTGACGGACGAGCTCCGTCAGCTCGTCCTAGAGCGGGCGACCCACAACATCTACCGCGGGGCGCTCTCCGGCGAGAAGCTTCGCACCATGCTGGTGGACGGGCTCGAGAAGGCCGCCCAGGGCATGACGACGCTGGAAGAGGTCCTGCGCGTGATGGACGAATCCGAGATGAACGACCTCGCCGGGTAGGGCCGTGGACACGCAGAGCCTCCAGATCGAAGTCGAGCCCGCGCCGAAGGACATCCGCTTCCTCGAAGACCGCCTCTACGAGTACGGCGTCGAGCAGACCGGCTCCGACGACGGCAAATGGCTGTCCATCTTCGTCCGCGACGACGCAGGCGTGATCGTGGCCGGCCTTCACGGGTGGACCTGGTGCGGGGCCTGCCAGGTCCAGACCCTCTGGGTCCGCCAGGACTTGAGGCGACAGGGCTACGGGCAACGCCTGCTGGCCGCGGCGGAGCACGAAGCCCGGGCCAGAGGCTGTGACAGGCTCTTCCTCGACACGCTCAGCTTCCAGGCCCCGCTCTTCTACCAGAAGTTGGGCTACGAGATCCTCCACATCCTGGACGACCGCCCTCGCCGCCCGCACAAGCTGTACCACCTGCAGAAGACGCTGACACCAGCCGGCTGACACGGCATTGGCGGCTGACACGGCATTGGCGCGCGGCGCCTATCCGGGTGCGGAACGGTCATCCATCGGTCAACGGAGGTGGACATGCGCGTGCTCGTGACGGGGGCGGCGAGCGGCATCGGACGGGCAACGTGTCTTCGGCTGGCGCGCGACGCCAAGGCGCAGGGCCGCGGGGCCAGGATCGCGGCCGTCGACCTCGCGCCCTCGCCCGGGCTCGACAATTTGGTCGCCGAGCTCAAGACGCTAGGTGCCGAGGGGCTGCCGCTCCACGCCGACATGGCCGAGCCCGACGCGCCGGCGCGCGCCGTCGGCGAGGCCGTTGCCAGCTTCGGCGGGCTCGACTCACTCGTGAGCAACGCGGGCATCAACCGTCCCGGCGCTCTCATGGAGTACGCGCTCGCTGACTGGGACACTATGTTCGCGGTCAATACGCGCGCGACGTGGTTGCTCGCGAAGGCGGCCTATCCGGCCCTCAAAGCCTCGCGCGGCGCCATCGTCGCCATCGCGTCCATGTCCGGCAGTAATGCCCACGCAAACCTGGGCGCCTACGGGCCGAGCAAGGCCGCGGTCATCATGCTGGTCAAGGTGCTGGCCCAGGAGCTCGGCCGCGACGGCATCCGCGTCAACTCGGTGTCCCCTGGGATGGTCCGCACCGGCATGACCCAGAGCGTCTACGCCGACCAGCGCGTGGCCGCCGAGCGCGACGCGCTGGTGCCGCTCGGCCGTGTCGCCACGCCGGAGGACATGGCCGACGTCGTTGCGTTCCTGCTCAGCCAGGACGCGCGCTACGTCAACGGCCACGACCTCGTGGCGGACGGCGGCGTCACCGGCAATTTCCTCGGGGGCCTACCGGGACTGTCGAAGATCACCCGCAGCTGATGTGATAGCATCCCGGGAACCCAGACAAAGGAGCCGTCCTGTGACCGTCAAGCTCGGCCTGTTCACGATGCCCATGCACGACCCGGACCGCGACTACGCGACGATCCTCACCGAGGATCAGGAGGCGATCGTCCTGGCCGACCGCCTGGGCTTCACCGAGGCCTTCGTGGGCGAGCACTTCAGCTCCTGGACAGAGCGGATCACCTCCCCGCTCATCTTCCTCGCCACGCTCATCCCACGCACCACGCAGATCCGCTTCGGCACGGGCGTCATCAACCTGCCCCAGCTCCACCCGGCGACGGTCGCGGCGCACGCGGCCATGTTCGACCACCTCTGCCGGGGGCGCTTCATCATGGGCATCGGACCGGGCGGGCTCATCAGCGACCTCGAGATGTTCGACGTGGGCCAGGCGGAGCTGCGCCCCCAGATGGTGATCGAGTCCATCGAGACCGTGCTCAAGCTCTGGTCCCAGGACCCGCCCTACGAGATCGACGGCCGCTTCTGGAAGATCTCGCTGACCCAGGGCATCTGGCCCGAGTTCAAGGTGGGCTACGTCCCGCGCCCCTACCAGAAGCCGCACCCGCCCATCGCGCTGTCCCTCCTCACGCCCAACTCCAACAGCGCCAAGACCGCGGGCGAGCGGGGCTGGATCCCGATCTCCGGGCAGTTCTTCCACCGGCGCTATCTCCGCGGCCACTGGGAGAAGTACGTCGAGGGGTGCGAGGCGGCCGGCCGGCGCCCCGATCCCGACATCTGGCGCGTCTCGCGCAGCGTCCTCGTCACCGAGAGCGATGCCGAGGCCGAGGACTACCTCGCCGACCCCGACAACGGGCTGTCGTTCTACTACCGCTTCTTCCACCACAGCTTCTCGAAGGGACGCAAGGCGCTCTTCATGCTCAAGCCGGACCTCGAGGTGCCCGACGAGGACGTCACCGTGGACACCGTCAAGCGCGCGCTGATCATCGCCGGCAGCCCGCGCCGCGTGCTCGACCAGTTGGTGGCCCTGCGGGAGGAGACCGGCCACTTCGGCACGCTCCTCATGGGCGGCCACGACTGGGACAAGCCCGCGATGTGGCAGCGCTCAATGGAGCTGCTCGCCAACGACGTGATGCCGAAATTCTCGAACCACACCCAACAAGGAGGCCGTACATGATCGTTCTCAGACTGCTCGTTTGTGCCGCTCTGGTGCTTGCGGGGGCCGCGCCGGCTTTCGCCCAGACGAAAGAGCTGGTGATGGGCAACGTCAACCCCGCGAAACACGGGACGAGCTTGGCCGCGCAGCAGTTCGCCGACAAAGTCGGCGAGCTGACCGGCGGCAAGATCAAGGTGATCCACCACCACTCGGGCGCCCTCGGCGGCGAGCGCGAGGTCGCCCAGCAGGTGCAGCTGGGCACCGTCGACTTCTCCCCGACCACCACCGCGCCGCTGTCCACGCTGGTGCCCGAGATGTCGGCGTTCCAGCTCCCGTACATCTTCCGCGACTACCAGCACGTGTACGCGGCGTTCGACGGCAGCGACTTCATCCGGAAGTACTACGAGCCGGTCCTGGACAAGAAGGGCCTCAAGCTCATCGCCTTCTACGCGGCGGGCTACCGGGGCATCTACGGGCACTTCCCGATCAACTCGGTCGCCGACGTCAAGGGCAAGAAGATCCGCGTCCAGGAAGACAAGATCCTGGTGGCGACCTTCAAGGCGCTGGGGATGATCTCGACGCCCATCGCCTTCCCCGAGGTGGCGACGTCGCTGCAGACCAAGGTCATCGACGCGGCCGAGGGCGGGATCAACACCTTCTACCACAACAAGTTCTACGACATCGTCAAGTACGTGGCGGATGTCAGGCACACCCACCAGGCCGTCGCCCTCATCATGTCCAAGGCCTCGTGGGCGAAGCAGGACCCGGCGACGCAGAAGGCCATCATGGAGGCGGCCAAGTACTCCGAGCAGTGGAACCGCAAGTTCATCCTCAACGAGGATCGGGACATCCAGGAGCAGGTCAAGGCGAAGGGCGTGACCATCACCAAGCCCGACGCCGCGCCCTTCCGCCAGGCGACGGTGAGCGTGTACGAGGAGTTCTACGCGACGCCGGCAGGCAAGGACGCCCGCAAGGTGGTCGATCACATCCTGAGCATCAAGTAGCGTGACGGGGGGCGCGCCGGACGCAGGGCGCGGCGAGCCGCTCGGGCACACAGGCGCCCGGTTCTACCGGGGCCTGGGCTACCTGGGGGGAGCGGTGCTCGCCGTGATGACCCTGGCCGTCTTCGTCCAGGTCGTTCTCCGATTCTTCGGGCTGTCGGGGATCGACGGCCTCGACGAGGTGCCGCGCTACCTCTTCGTGTGGCTGGTCATGATCGGCGCCGCGGCGGCCATGCAGCGGGGCGAGCACACCTGCGTCGAGTACTTCCGTCTCCGCCTGGGTCCCCGGGGGCGGGTGGTGACCACCGCCGTCATCAACGCGGTGAGCATGCTCTTCTTCCTGTCTCTGATCCGCTCGAGCCTCGTGCTCGTGCCGAGCTCGCAGCTTCAGACCAGCGCCGGGCTCGGGCTGCCGCTCGGCTACGTCTACGCCGCCGTCCCGGTCGGCGCGCTCCTGATCCTTCTTCCGCTGGCGTGGAACCTCGTCGCCGCGCTGAGAGCCCTGTGGCAGAGACCCTCCTGATCGTCTTCCTCTTCTTCGTCGTCATCGGGATGCCTGTCAGCATCGCGCTCGGGGTGGGCACGCTCGCCGCCGCGTCGTTCTTCCCCGCGCTGAATCCGATCATCATCCCGTCGCGCTTCGTCGGACTGCTCTCGGACTCGTACCTCCTGCTCGCCGCGCCGCTCTTCATCCTGGCCGGCAATATCGCCGCGCGGGGCGGCGTGGCCCGCGCCATCATCGACCTCGCGACCGTGCTGGTCGGGCGGTTCCGCGGCGGGCTCGCCTACGTCAACATCGTCGACAGCATGATCTTCGGCGGGATCTCCGGGTCGGCGGTGGCCGATGTCTCCGCCCTCGGCACCTTCCTGATCCCGCAGATGGTCCGCAAGGGCTACGACAAGGACTTCGCGACGATACTGACCATCTGCACCGCCATCCTGGCGCCGATCGTCCCGCCCTCGATCGTCGCGGTGATCTACGCCTGGATGGCGGACGAGTCGGTAGCCGCCATCTTCGCCGGCGGCTACCTGCCCGGTCTCCTGGTGGGCATCGGCATGGCGGTGCCCACCTTCATCATCGCGAAGAAGCGCAACTACCCCAAGGAGCCCCCGCCGACCATGCGCCAGTTCGGCCAGGCGCTTCGAAACGCCATGCCGGCCATCATGATCCCCTTCATTATCATGGGCGGGATCCTCCTGGGCTGGTTCACGCCCACCGAGGCGGCCGCGGTGGCCGTCGTGTATGCCCTCGTCGTCCCGCCGCTCTTCTACCGGGAGCTGTCGTGGCGCGACATGCCGGACATCTTCGCCGACTCGGCGCGGCTGTCCGGCGTCATCGGCCTCATCATCGGGGTGGTGGGCGCCTTCGGCTGGGTGCTGACCTATTCCAAGTTCCCCTTCCGGGTCGCGGACGCGATCACCTCCGTCGCCCCGACCTGGTGGCTCTTCATGATCTTCGTGATCGTGCTCTACATCTTCCTCGGCACCTTCCTCACGCCGTCGGAGATCATCCTCGTGACCGTGCCCGTGCTCCTGCCGGGCGCCCAGGCCCTCGGGATCCACCCGATTCACTTCGGCATGGTCTGCGTCATCGCCTCGGCCATCGGGCACATCACGCCACCGGTGGGCCTCTGCCTCTTCCTCGGCATGGCCATCAGCGGCCTGCCCATGGAGAAGCTCGTCAAGCCGCTCATGCCCTTCCTGGCGGCCATCATCGCCGTCCTCCTGCTCGTGGCCTTCGTGCCGGAGACCGTGCTCTTCATCCCGCGCCTGCTGGGCTTCGTGAAGTAGCGGCCGCAGGCCGCGGCGTGCGCTCCTTGACGGCGCCGCTCGCGCCGGCGCAGTATCTGCCGTGGACAGCGCGGAACGAGCCTGAGGTGAAGGCCGGCAGCCACCAGGAGGACACGGCATGGGCAAGCTGATCTTCGCCTTGATCCTGTTCGCCCTCGGCATCGGCGCCTCCCGCGCGCTGGCCTCCATGGCGGCCGCCCCAAGCGGCCCGTGGCTCCGCGCCGCGCCACATCTGCGCTTGGCTTCACGCCTCGTGTTGGCCATCGGCGTCGTGGTACCCGTGCTGGTGGTGCTGCTGTCGACCTTCAAGGTCATTCCCGCCGGGCACGTCGGGGTGGCGACGCTCTTCGGCCAAGTCCAGCCGCGGGCGCTCCCGGAAGGCCTCAACTTCATCAATCCGCTCCTCGACGTCACCCTGATGTCCACCCAGGTCCAGCGCCGCACGGCACGCTACGACGCGGCATCCAAGGACCTGCAGGCCGTCCACGTCGAGATGGTGCTCAACTACCGCCTCATACCCGACCGGGCGCCGGAGGTCTACCAGAAGATCGGCGTGACGTACGAGTCTGTCATCATCGACCCCGCGGCCCAGGAGGTGCTCAAGGCCACCACGGCGCTGCACAACGCGGCGGAGATCCTCCAGCGCCGCCCCTTCATGAAGGCGGAGGTCCACAAGGAGCTCACCGCGTGGCTCGTGAAGTACGGCGTCGAGATGAAGGAAGCCGCGCTGGCCAACATCCGCTTCGACCCCGCGTACGAGAAGGCCATCGAGTCCAAGCAGATCGAGGAGCAGAAGGCCGAGCAGAAGCGCTACGAGCTGATCCAGGCCCAGCGCCAGGCGGAGATCGTGGCGGCCCAGGCCAAGGGCCTGGCCGACGCGCTCCGGATCAAGGGCGAGGCCGAGGCCCACTACAACGGCCGGGTGTCCTCGTCCCTGACGCCGGTGCTCATCCAGCAGCAGTACCTGTCGCGCTGGGACGGCCGCCTACCCCAGTACTCGCTGGGCGGCAGCGTGGTGCCCTTCATCCAGATTCCGGGCGCGCCCGCGGCCGAGGCCCCGCGCCGCTAGCTCGAGGCGGCGGGCTCGCTCACCGCTCGAGGCCCGACGTCGGCCCGGGGCCCGGCATCGCGTCACCCCGCGCGGTCTCGTCGCCACGCGGCCTGTGCACCGCCGCGCCATACCCGAGATACAGCCGCTTGACCTCGGGATTCTGGAGCAGGGCCTGCCCAGCACCCTCGAACCGGTTTCGTCCCAACTCCAGGACATACCCCCGATCGGAGATCTCCAGCGCCCGGGCGGCGTTCTGCTCCACCAGCATCACCGTGAGACCGTCCTGCGCCAGCTCGACGATCCTGTCGAAGACGTCGTCGACGAAGCGGGGGCTGAGGCCGAGCGACGGCTCGTCGAGCATCATCATCTTCGGCCGCATCATGAGGGCGCGCCCCATGGCCAGCATCTGCTGCTCGCCGCCGCTCATCGACCCGGCCAGCTGACGACGGCGCTCGCGGAGCCGGGGGAAGAGCGAGAAGACGTACTCCAGGGACGCGTTGATCTTGGCCTTGTCCCGCTCGAGGTAGGCGCCCATCTCGAGGTTCTCGCGCACGGTCATCGGGCCGAACACCACGCGGCCCTGGGGCACGTATCCGAGGCCGAGGCCGAGGATGCGGTCGGGCTGCCGGCCGACCAGGTCGTGCCCGTCGAACACGATCTGACCCCCGAGGTGGCGGATGAACCCCATGATGACCTTGAAGGTGGTCGACTTGCCCGCCCCGTTGGGGCCGATTACCGAGACCACCTCGCCCGCGTTCACGTGGAGCGATACACCGTGGAGGATCTGGAGCGACCCGTAGCCGGCCTCGACGTCGCGGAGCTCGAGCAGCGCCACGCTAGCCCATCCGAGGCGCGCCCGGCGTCGACCCCGCGTCATCCGGGCGCCGCCGGCGGCCGAAGTAGGCCTCGAGGACGCGCGCATCACGCTGAATCTCGGCCGGCGGCCCCTCGGCGATCTTCACGCCGTAGTCCATGACGAAGATCCGGTCGCAGTGGTTCATGATCACGTTCATGTCGTGCTCGACGATCACGATCGTCTTGCCCTGCTCCTGCAGCCGGTGGATGTGCTCGAGCAACTGCTGGAGCAGCGTCCGGTTGACGCCGGCGGCCGGCTCGTCGAGCAGGATCAGGTCGGGGTCGGTCATGAGCGCCCGGGCGAACTCCAGGAGCTTCTGCTGCCCGTAGGAAAGCCGCCCGCCGTATTCGGCGCGGAGATGGCCGAGGTTGACGAACGCGATCAGCTCCGCGGCCCGCGCGCGCGCGACCCGATCGGGCACGCGGAGCCCGGTCACCGACAGCATGTTCTCCAAGACCGTCATCTCGCGGAAGATGCGCGTGATCTGGAACGTCCGCGTGATGCCTTTGCGGAAGATCTGGTACGGCTTGAGGCCGGCGAGGCTCTCCCCCTTGTAGATCACCTGACCGGAGTCGGGCGTCGTGAGTCCCGTGAGCAGATTGAAGGTCGTCGTCTTGCCCGAGCCGTTGGGCCCAATGAGGCCGGAGATCTTGCCGTGGGGGACGACGAAGCTGCACCCGTCCACAGCCCGGACCCCCCCGAAGGCCTTGCGGAGGTCGCGGGCTTCCAGGACGAACTCGTCCGCGCTCGGTCCCATCAGTGGACCATGCCCTTGCGGACCCAGCCCCGGTCGATGGCGAGGCCCACGAGGCCGCGCGGCAGGAAGCGAGCGACCAGGACGATGAAGAGGCCGTACGCGATGAGGTGGGCCGTCGGGAAGTTGACCCACGTCAGCTCCTGGGCCGTATAAAGCAGGCCCGCGCCCAGGATGGGACCGATGACCGTGCCCTTGCCGCCGAGCATCGACATGAGCGCCATGGCGATGGTGATCTGGACGAAGAACACCGATGGCGGGTCGATGTAGAGGACCTTATAGGCCTGGATCCCGCCGGCCACGGCCGGGAACACCGCCGAGAGCACGAACGCAGCCAGCTTGTAGAGTGTGGCGTTGATCCCGAGCGCCTCGGCCGCCCCCTCGTCCTCGCGGATGGCGTTGAGGCGGACTCCGAACCGGGAGTGCCCGACCGCATAGGCGACCACGATCGTCAGCAGCATCAGCCCCAGCATCGCGTAGTAGGTCTCCATGGAGGTCTCGGCGCTCGGCAGGCTGATGCCCAGCCCGCCGTGGGTCAGGCTGTCCCACACGGTGGCGACGACACGCGTCCCCTCCGCCGCGCCGAGCATGGCGATGGCGAAGTAGGGGCCCTTGAGGCGCAGCACCGGATAGCCGATCGCCACCCCGACGGCCGCGGCCACCCCGGCGCCGACGGCGAGCGTGGAAAGCCAGAACCAGCCGTAGTCGGCCACCAAGATCGCGCAGGCGTAGGCGCCGATCCCGTAGAACGCCACGTGGCCGAACGACGTGTAGCCGGTGAAGCCGCTGATGATGTTCCAGGAGAGCGCGAGGACGACGTACATCATCGTGAACAGCACGAAGGAGCGGAGGTAGACGCTGAGCGCGGGAGGAAGGATCCCGAGCGCGATCCCGCACACTCCCAGGAGGGCCAGATTCCGGAGGTGCTCGCGCCAGGTCACCGCGCCGGCTCAGCCTTCCTTCACGCCCATGAGACCACCGGGACGGATGAGGAGGACGAAGATCATCAAGCCGTAGGCGGCCAGCTCGACCATGGCCGTGCCGTTGGGGACCATGAGCGAGACGAGGTTCTCGAGGACCGCCAGCATGAGCCCACCGATCAGCGCCCCCACGTAGTTGCCGCGGCCGCCGAGGATGACGATGGCGAACGCCTGCAGCGTGTAGACGACGCCCGTCTCGGGGTTGAACCCGAACTGGATGGACACGAGCGCCCCGCCCGCCACGGCCAGCGCCGCCGCGAGACCGGTCGTGATCAGGTAGATCCAGCGCACGTTGATGCCGCACACCATGGCGACCTCGGCGTTCAGGGCGGTCGCCCGGACCGCCTTCCCCAGCCGGGTCAGCTTCAGGAACAGGTACACGGCGAGGGAGATCACCACCGCCATCGCGAAGCTGATCATCCGGTTCCGGCCGACCGCGATAGTGCTGGTGAGCTGGATCGTGCCGGGAGCGTACGGGATCGTCCGGAAGTCCGTGGTGAAGATCAGCTCCGCGGTGTAGATCATCGTGAGGCCGAGGCCGAAGGTGATCAGGAGCCCCGTCAGCTCGGGCGCGCCGACGGCGGCGTTCAGCAGCAGCTTCTGCACCGCCACGCCGAACAGGAACGCGACCGGCAGGGTGAGCACCAGCGACAGCAGCGGATCGACGCCGAGGTAGAAGAAGGACACCCACGTCAGGTAGGCACCCATCATCACCATCTCGCCGTGGGCGGCGTTGATGATGCGCATCACCCCGAAGATCAGCGTGAGGCCCACGGCGAACATCGCGTAGATCCCGCCCTGCATGACGCCGCTGACAACGACAGTGGCGAGGATGCCCAGCCATGCCGCATCGGCGCGCACCGTGCCGGCCCAGGCGCCAACCAGAAAGGGCAGGGCGTAGGCGCACACGAGAAAGGCGCCGAGCAGGTACAGGCTGCGGACGTCGCTGCGCTCCATGGGTCAGCGCGGGGTCAGCGCGCGCGACTCCGGCCCGGTACTACCGCTTGCTCCACTCCGGCATCGGCAGTTCGGGCTTGGTCTCCGCCCACTTTTCCGGCCACACCACGCGCCGCTGGCCCTTGAGGATCTGGAAGGTGAGGCCCTCGGCGGCGTTCATGCCCTTGGCGTCGACCTTGTAGCGGCCGAAGACCGTCTGCACGTCGATCGTGGCCATGGCCTCGCGCAGCTTCTCATTGTCGAAGGCGCCGGCCTTCTTGACCGCGGCCTCGGTCGCCTGCAGCGCCCCGTAGGTCGAGCCGGCGTGGTAGTTCGGCTTCTCGTTGAAGCGCTTCTCGTACGCCGCGATGTACTCGTCCATGCCCGGGTGCTTGAGGATCTTGGGCAGCGGCTCCCACTGGCTGAAGCCCAGGACGTACTCGGCCGTGCTGCCGAGCTGCTCGGGGAAGTTCGGCAGGCCCGGCCCGACCGTGCTCGAGTACAGCTTGAAGTTCATGTTCTGCTCGCGCATCTGGCGGAGCTGAGCGGCCGCATCCGCGAAGTAGCTGTTGGAGAAGACCGCCTCGGCGCCGGCCGCCTTGATCTTCTGGAGCAGCGCGGTGAAGTCGGTCTGCTTCTGCGGGTAGTTCTCATCGACGACGATGTCGATGCCGAGCTGCTTGGCCCAGTCCTTGGCGCCCTTGCCCGACTGGCGGGGAAAGAGACTGTCCTCGCCGATGACGGCGGCCTTCTTCACGCCGATCTGCTTGGCGAGGTGCACCGCGCCCTTCTGATAGTCCTCGGCGACGGCGACGATGTTGAAGATGTAGCGCCGCCCCTTCTCCCAGATAGGGCTCGACGACGCTCCGTAGGCGACGAACGGCATCTTGTAGCGCTCGGTGACGTTGGCGACCGCCTCGGTGATGCCGCTCGAGTAGGGACCGAGGACCAGGTCGACCTTGTCCTCGGTGATCAGTTTCTCGTAGAGCTTGATCGCGGACTGAGTGTCGGACTTGTCGTCGAGCAGGATGAGCCGGACCTTGTGGCCCAGGAGGCCGCCACGGGCGTTCACCTCGTCGACCCACATCTTGATCGAGTTGACCTGGCGACCCGCCGGCTCGGCGTAGCGCCCGGTCTGGGAGATCGCGCCGCCGATCAGCGCCTCGTTGTTCGGGCGGTGGTTGGCCCAGGCCGGGACGGCGCCGGCCAGGAGCAGCACCGCCAGCGCGCCCGCGAGAGTCCGAATCGTCATCATGTGCATTCCCTCAATGGTTGGAGGTTGGCTAATTGAGGCGCGGGTCGAGCGCATCGCGCAAGCCGTCGCCGAAGAGGTTGAAGCCGAGCACGGTGACGAAGATGGCGAGGCCCGGGAAGAGCGACGAGCATGACGAACAGGCCTGCTAGGGGCGGTCGTGAGCGCATGGTCGTCGTTCCTCCCTTATGTTCTCGGACAGGACGGAGCGGCCAGCGACAAGTGGCGGGTACTGTACCCCAATTGCGGGCTGTCAACAACAGGATGAGAAACCGGTCATTCGGGCACCAATCCCCACGCAATCGAGCCTGAGTCCCCGATAGGGCGCGTGGGACGGGGGAGTCGAGCGCGAAGTCGAAGGCACACCGCGGGGGAAAGGGCCGCGGCGCATCCCCCGCGCTGCTAGACTGCTGCCTCGTGACACCGGATCACCCAAGCGTCGGACGCGCGCGGGCGCTCGAGCATGCGGCCGGGCGAACCCGCCGGGAAGGCTTCTGGCTGGTCGCCGCGGCGGCGCTCTGCTGGAGCACCGGCGGCCTCATCGCCCGCCTCGTCGGCACCGGCCCGTGGACGACGGTGTTCTGGCGCTCGGTGTTCTGCGCGGCGTTTCTCTTCTCCGCGGTCGCGATCGCCCGGCGGGGCCGGCTGGCCGCGGTCATCCGCGAGACCGGCTGGCCCGGCGTGCTGATGGCCGCGTGCTTCGCCACGGCATCGATCTGCTTCATCATGGCTCTCTCGCGCACCTCGGTGGCGAACACGCTGGTCATCCAGAGCCTGTCGCCCTTCATCGCGGGGCTCGGCGGCTGGCTCTTCCTGGGCGAGCGGGTACGCCCCAGGACGTGGGTCGCCATGGGCGTGGCGCTCCTCGGCACCGTGGTGATGCTGTCGGGCTCGGCGGGCGTGGGCTCGCGCATCGGCGATCTGCTCGCTCTCGGCACCGCCACGGCCTTTGCTGGGGCCACCGTGGTCGTGCGTTGGCATCGCACCGTGCCCATGCCCGCGGCGGCCGCGCTGGCCGCGGCACTCGGGGCGGTGATTGCCTTCATCTGGGCCGATCCGTCCTCGGCCAGCGCCGGCGACCTGGCGCTGCTCGCGCTCTTCGGCATCGGCCAGCTCGGCGCCGGGCTCCTGCTCTTCACCGCCGGGGCGCGGCTCATCCCGGTGGCGGAGGCTTCCCTCATCGGCGTCCTGGAATGTGTGCTCGGGCCGCTGTGGGTCTGGCTCGCCGTGGGCGAGCGGCCCGGGGCATTCTCACTGGTGGGCGGAGCGGTGATCCTGTCGGCGCTGATCGCCCACACTGCGGCCGACCTCGTCCGCCCTCCCCAGCCCCCGGGTGCCCGGGCCGACTGAGGCCAAGCTACGCGGGTCGATCCCTTGTCAGGAAGTGGTCCAGGTGATTGGCGAAGAGCTGCCGGTCGCTCTGGTCGAACGGCGCCGGGCCGCCGAGGATAGCACCGGTCGAGCGCAGCTCCTGCATGAGGTTGCGCATGGCGAGGCGCTCGCGGACGTTGTCCTCCGAGTAGAGCTCTCCTCGCGGATCGAGCGCGTGCGCTCCGCGCGCGATCACTTCGGCGGCCAAGGGTATGTCAGCCGTGACCACCAGGTCCCCGGGCTGGACCTCCTGCACGATCCGGTGGTCGGCCACGTCGAAGCCCCTCGCCACCCGCACGCTCCTGATGAAGGGTGACGGCGGCGTGCGGAGCGGCGCGTTCGCGACCAGCGTCGTCAGGACCTGCGCCCGCTCGGCGGCCCGGAACAGGATCTCCTTGATGACTTGCGGGCACGCATCGGCGTCTACCCAGATCTGCACTGAGCGACTCTAGCCCCGCGGCTTCACCCACGTCTCCGACCACGCCAGGCACGCGCTCGAGCTCTGGCGGTCTCCACGCATCTCCGCCCATGGCGCGCCGGGAGCGAACCGCCCGCTCACTTCGATCTGTGCCGACTTCGCGGGGAAGAAGGTGCTGAAGACGCCAATGGGCCGGTTGTTCATCCCCGGCGCCATCGTGAGCACGAAGGGCTCGAGGCAGTCGTACCACGTGAGGCGGATGCGCTCGGTGGCCGAGTTCACGGTCTCGACGGCCGTCGCGCGCGGGTCGCCCGAGCGCGCGAACTGGGCGCCGACCACGGGCAGGGCGGTGTCGGCGAAGGCGGGAAAGAGCAACAACTCGATCGTGCGCTGCAGCCAACGTGTCACCGCAATATTGTCGCTGTAGACCTGCACGGCGCCATTGGTGAGAGGCGACTGCATGAAGAGCGCGTGGCCGGCCCCGGCAGGGCACCAGAGGACACGCCAGTGGCTCACGCGGGTCGACAGCGTCGTGCCGCCGTCCAGGCTGAGCCGGATGAACGAGTTCTCGCCGGTCATGAGGACGCTATTAGGATCGACGGGTTGGGCCATCACGCTTCTCCTTGTCGGTGGGGGACTATTCGGGGGACTATTCGACGACGCGATCGGCGCGCAGCAGCAGCGACGGCGGAATGGTGAGCCCCAGCGTCCGGGCGGCTTTGAGTAGGGTCGAGGACTGGCGCAAAGCTCCGTAGGCTCCCCTTGGCTGTGTCCGCCGTTTCCAGCTTCGTGCCCGTGTAGGTTCGCCGTAAGCCGTTTCCAGCCCCCGCCACCTCAAACCCGGCGTGCCGGTTTCCGGC
>JAUSJX010000131.1 GCA_030647435.1 Candidatus Rokuibacteriota bacterium | reverse complement strand
ACATTCGTCACTTGGATGCTCAACTGCGGCGCTCGTTCCGTCGGCTCCACGGTTCCCAGCAACTCCTGTGGTCGTGCATCCTCGTGTCCGATCTGCCGTGGTCGTGAGTCATGTATCCATTATCTAGTGAAAGATCAATATCTACGCTCCAAAGGGAGATGACATGTTGAGACGATTGACAACCAGGGCTGCCATCGCGTTGGGGTTCCTAACTGTGGCGTTGCCGGCGGCCGGACAAGTCTCGACTGAGTTCACTCTGCGAGGCGACTGTCAGACTCGCCTTCACGAGTATCAAAAGAAGCCCTACCCCGGACACTTCTTCTACGTCGAGGATCCCGGGTCCACCAAGTACCGTTGCGGTTTCAGCTTCGAAGATCCCGGCGAGTTCGACCGATATCCGAGCTCTGCCCAGACCGCATTCAGTTTCTGTCAGAACGGGGCGGACGAAAGGGGGATCAAGGCTCAGTGCGCCGTCATTGCCCGGGGTGCTGCGATCGTGGCTCGCTCATACGCCGAGGCCCAGTCGCGTCAGGACACAACAAGCCTCGTGGTCGACTCGATG
This sequence comes from Candidatus Rokuibacteriota bacterium, assembly GCA_030647435.1. Lineage (NCBI taxonomy): Bacteria > Candidatus Rokuibacteriota > Candidatus Rokuibacteriota bacterium. The sequence continues at coordinate 58,909 of JAUSJX010000131.1, read as the reverse complement.
CGATGCGGTCAGACCCCGCTAAGCCGGTGGGCATGGGCCGAGCGAGCCTTCTGCGATCTCCCGTGGCACGGCCCCGCAAAAGCCAGCGGTATTGTGATATGGAATCACGGAATCTTTGGAACCTCGGTGCAGTATGCCGGCCCTGTGCCCCCAGTGTTCAGACTCCTACAGAGCCGCGGGTGGGACGTTGTCAAGATCGCGCGGAACAACCTTGGAGAGACTTCCATCGAGCAGTCCCTATATCAGGGCATTCAACGAACGGTGGACGAGATCACGGTTTGGCGGCGGGAAGGCTATGCGCGCGTCATTCTGGCCGGCCAGTCCTTCGGGGGCTACATCACGCTAGACGCCGCAGAGTCTTCCAAGGACATCTATGGGGTCGTGGCCATGGCACCGGGTGTCACAACTCGGGGAGGGGGCGGCCGATTCGACGCCGGAACAACTGAACGAACGCTTGGCCGGCTTTCTGTGGAGCGGCTGGTGTTGATCCTTCCGCGCAACGACCAACTTTTCAATAGTGTTGCGCGCGGCCCCGGCGCGGTAGCCGCCCTCGCAGGACGTGCCGGTTCTTCCCTGTTACTCGACGAAAGGTACGACATCGTGGAGCACGGCGGAGGGACGACCGGGAAGTTTGCCATCAAGTATGGCCCGTGTCTCGTCCAGTACGTGGCTAGCCTCGAGGCAGGGAAGGGGTCCGTGCACTGCCAGGAAGATGAGGCACTGCAGGAGCGGGCTGCGAAGGAACTGTTGCCAAGACTCCCCAACACTGTGCGACTCTCGGTCGCTGAAGCAACGCAGACCGAGGGCAAGCCAATTCGTGGACAGTGGTACGGCATCCTAGAGCCTTCCGGAGAAGTCGTGTCGTATGGGATCGCCGATGTGGACGGCGTAGGCCCGCGAGCGATGTTCAGATCATTCTCTGGCTGGCGACGGGGAGGCCTCTACGCCTTCTCGGTCAGCGAAGGGGCTGTGACGTTCCGACTGTCCGATCGCGGATCTGTGATGGTGAAGGAAAGGACCTTGACCTGGACCCCCGCAGACGGCCGAAGTCCACAGACGGCAAAACTCTTGCCCTTGGGCGGCTCTTAGTCTGATGAGTCGATCGTGACAGGTTCCATAAGTTCTCTTCCTTCACTCCGGCGCGACAACACTGTGACAAGGCAGACCCCGAGGGAGGCCTCTCGGGCGAGGCGGGCCAAGACTGAGAACGGGCTTTATGGCATCTACGCGCAGGCCTTCTTCACCGCCCGCCGCATCGATCTGGGCGGGAAGACCCTCGACCAGTATCTTGAGCAGCTGCGTGTCGCGGTCCGCTTCCAGGAGCGCGAGCCGGCGTCCCTCGTCGCCTACCTCGCCAGGGTCATGAAACCAAAGCGCTAGTCGCTGCCGAAGAGCCGCTTGAAGAAGGTCTTGACGCTGGTGCCGAAGGAGGTCGCGCCCTCTTTGGTTTTCTCCCAGGCGGTCTTCGCGGGCGGCTCAGCCGCCTCGCCGGCTTCCTTGAACTTCTCGCCCGTCAGCTTGGCGCCTTCGACCACGGTGTTGCCGATTCCCTTGGCCGTCTCCTCGACGCCTTCGATGATCTTGCCCTCGCCGATCTTCTTGGCGCCGGTCTCCACCTGCTTGGTGGCCTGGTCCACCTTGGACGTGTCGGCGGCCGAAGCGGGCAGGGGCCCCGCGGCGAGGAGCGCAGCGACGGTCAGCGCGATCAGGGTCCAGAGAAATCCACGCTTCATTAGGCACCTCCATCGATTGGCATGCTCACGCCCCCTAGGGTAACACCATGCGGGGGCCGGCATGAACGCCGTGCCTGGCTGTGTCCAGCCGGTCGATGCCTTGCGTTGGCCTGGCCGTGCCTGCCAGGGCCACGATTGCCGATACGGGATAGTCCACTCAGTTTGAAAGCCCAAGGCTCTCGAGCCAGTCAGTGCCAGGGTGTGGCAGCCCCATGGGTACGGAGTACGGGCAGTGGTGCGCTTTGACACGGCCGCCCAGCCCGCCTAGACTCCCGCTGAATACTCCTCGGTAACCGCTGGCTCGTCGGGAGGACCGCGATGCGAATGCGTTCAGCTGGGCTCCCTCTGCTCTTCATCCTCGGTCTCCTCGCCGTGCTGCTCGCTGCCATCGCCGGCGCGGCGGTTCCCCGCGTGATCTACGTCTCCTGCGACCCCCGCACCCTGGCCCGCGACCTGGGGATCCTGACCCGCGCCGGCTTCCGATGCGTGACGCTCCATCCGATCGACCTGTTTCCGCAGACCTTTCACATGGAGACCGTCGGGCTGCTGGAGCGGGCGCCGGCGTGAGCGCAGGCTGCCCCATATGAGGGAACAGGCGGGATGGGATTGAAAACATGTCGGACCTAAGACGCAGAGCTATCCGAGGCCTGAAGGCCGGAGACACCTTCGAGATTACGCGCACGTTCACCCGTGAGGACACTGTCGCGTTCGGTGCGTTGACTCGGGACTACAATCCCGTGCACTACGAGCCTCGATTCGCTCAGGACAAGGGTTTCTCCGGGATCGTCTGCCACGGCCTTCTGACCGGGAGCATGATCTGCGAAGTGGGCGGGCAGATCGCCTGGCTCGCGACGGGCATGAGCTTCCGTTTCCGCCGCCCCGTGTACCCGGGAGATACTATTGCTTGCCGTCTAGTCATCAGCGAGGTTGACGAACGGGGAAGGGCGCGGGCCGCAGCCACATTTACCAACCAGCACGGCGAGCAGGTCGCGACCGCGGGGTTGACCGGGTATTTCCCCACCGGCCGGGCCCGCGAGATCCTCGCCGATATGGTGGCCGAAGGGGACCCGACCAATGCGATCTGACGTTCCGATGACGCGGCGTGCTGTGACAAGGCAGGTCCCGAGGGAGGACCCTCGGGCGCGGCGGGCCATGACTGAGAACGGGGGTTATGTTATCGACGCTCTGCGAGAGATTCTGCGGCTGAAGTACGAGCAGGGCCTGCTCCAGGCGCGTCTTGACATCCCACCGCACGCGTGATCATATATGTGACCAGTGGTCACATATATGATCACCAGCAACACTGTCCGAACCGTCCGCTCCGTCGATCGTGCGATCGACGCGCTGGAAGCGGTGGCGCGCAGCCCCGTGCCGTTGACGCTGGCGCAGCTGGTCGAGACCCTGGAGGTGCCGAAGAGCACGACCCTCAACATCGCGCGCACGCTCGTGCGCCGCCGGCTGCTCGACTTCGATGGTTCGTCGAAGACCTACCGTATCGGGTACTTCCTCGCCGGCCTCGCGTCCGCCATGCCGCAGGGCGGCGATCTGCGCAGCCTCGCCAAGCCGTACCTCGAACGCCTGGCGCTGGACACGCGGGAGGTCGTGTACCTCGGCATGCTCGAGGGCAACGAGATCGTTTTTATCGAGAAGATCGAGTCGTCACAGCCCATCCGCTACATCGCGCAGGTCGGCACCCGGCGTCCCCTGCACTGTACGGCGGGCGGCAAGATGTGCCTGGCGATGCAGCCGGATACCTACATACAGCGGTACATCGCCGAGGTCGGTCTCGAGAAGTACACCGCCCACACAATTACGACGCCCGCGGCGCTACGGCGCAACCTGCAGGAGATCCGCCGGCGCGGCTACGCGGTCAGCAACGGCGAGTTCCTCGAGGATCTCACGGGCCTCTCCGTGCCGATCCTTCACCCTGGGCAGGCAGCCGCCGATCGGCACGCGCTTGTGGTGGCCGGTCCATCCTTCCGCGTTCGCAAGCGCGCCCGAAACATCCTTGCGCTCATGAAGAAGGCCGCCGCCGGGGTGGCCGAGGAAGCCGGCCTATTCGGCGCGACGGTGACGAAAGGAGCCGCACAGTGACGATTCGAGTGTTCGATCCTTCGGTCGAAATGAAAGTCGAGCGGACGGTTCGGAAGACCGTCTCGCACTCGCTCGAGGGCATGCGCGTGGCCGTCCTCAACAACGGTTGGCGCAGCATGGACCTCATGTCGCGCACGTTCGCGAAGTACTTCCCCGAGCGTTACGGCGTGGCGGCGGTGCGCGAGTGGCGCATCCCGACCTCGAACGAGACGCCGGCGGCGCTGCTCGAGGAGGTCGTCGCGACGAGCGACGTCGCGATCGTCGGCCTCGCCAATTGAGGGGCCTGCACAGCGTGGAGTGTCCACGACCAAACAGTGCTCTCGAAGCGCGGCATCCCGGCGGTGGTGCTGGTCACGGAACGGTTCGTGTCGCTGGCGACGGAAGTCCTGAAATCGCGCGGTGTCGATCTCGGCTGCATGGTGACGCTGCCGAAGACCGAGCTCACGGAGTACGGCGACGAGTCGGTGATGCTCGGCATCGCCGAGGCCTCGGTAGCGTTGATCCTCAAGGCGCTGAGAGGCGAATGAGGGGGCGATGACCACAGCCATCGCCTCTCGAGCGTTCGAACTCGCCGATCCCGATGCCGTCTTCGACTTCTATTACCGGCAGGGGTGGACCGACGGCCTACCGATCGTGCCGCCCACCGAGGACAAGATTCTGGCCATGCTCGCCGCGCTTCGGCGCGGACCGGACGAGATCATCGCGGTCGTCGCTCCACGGATGGCCCCGGCGACCGCGGAAAAGGTCGCGATCAACATGGTCATGGCCGGCTGCCTGCCTGCGTACGCCCCCGTTGTCGCCGCCGGTGTGGCTGCTGTGTGCGCGCCAACGTTCAACCTTCACGGTATTCAGACGACGACCAACCCCGTGGCGCCGCTGCTGCTCGTCAACGGGCCCATCCGGAGCGGCGTGGAATTGAACTGCGGCCGCAACGCGCTCGGGCCGGGGCGTCGCTCGAACGCGGCCATCGGCCGGGCGATGCGCTTCATCCTGCAGAATATCGGCGGCGGCACGCCGGGCGAGGTCGACAAGTCCACACTCGGCATGCCGGGCAAGTACACGTTCTGCTTCGGTGAGGACGAGGAGAACAGCCCGTGGACGCCGCTTCATGTCGACCGCGGCTTCGCCGTCGAGGACAGCGTGGCGACGGTCATCGGCGCGCAGGGAACACACAACATCTGTCACCTCGGCCCGCATGGCCGCGGCGCTCTCGACCTCGTTGCGGACGCGATGGCCACCAAGGGCAACAACAACGTGTTCATCGGCGCGGGCAATCCTCTGGTCGTGCTGCCGTCTGGCCACGCCCAGCGCTTGGCGGCGGAAGGGTTCTCGAAGCACGACGTGCAGGCGTACCTCTGGGAGCACTCGGGGATGCCGGAGGCGTCATACGACGCCGCCGAGATCGCGCCGATGTTCACGCCGTGCGTGCACGCAGGGATGGTGCGGGTCACCCGGCGCCCGGAGGACATCCTCGTTGTCGTCGCCGGCGGGCCCGAGCCGTACCACATCACGTATCTGCCGTCCTTCGGAGAGACCGAGGCGATCAGCTGCCGGATTGATGTCTAGGCTCATATTTCGCCAGGGCCTCGAGATGGTGCTGATCGTCTTCGGCGTCTCCACGATCCTGTTCTTCGCCATGCGCTCCACCGGCGATCCGGCCGCGGTGATCGCCGGTCCGAATGCCAGCGGCGAGCAGGTCGAGGCGATACGGCAGCAGCTCGGCCTGACCGCGCCGCTGATGACGCAGTACCGGACGTTCCTCATCGATCTCGTGCACTTCCGATTCGGCGACTCGCTGCTCCTCCAGGTGCCGGCGGTGCGCCTCGTGTTGGAGGCGTTGGTACCGTCTCTCGTGCTCGTCGGCGTGTCAATCGTCGTCACGGTGTGCGTGGCGGTGCCGCTCGGCGTGGTGGCGGCCGTGAATCGCAACTCGCCGCTCGATGGCGCTGTGCGGTTCGTCGTCCTCCTAGGCCAGTCGATGCCGCCCTACTGGCTCGGGCTGCTGCTGATCCTCGTGTTCGCGGTCAAGCTGCGCGTGACGCCGTCCTTCGGGTATGGCGACGCCCGGCATCTGATCCTGCCGGCCGTGACCCTGTCCATGTTCCTGCTCGCCAAGCTCGTGCGTCTGACGCGCGCAAACGTACTGGAGGTGCTGGGCCGCGACTTCGTGCGCACCGCGCGCGCCAAGGGCCTGTCCGAGATGTCGGTGATGTTCAAGCACGCGCTGCGCAACGCGCTCGTCCCCGTCATCATCATCATCGCGGTCGACTTCGGGCAGCTGTTCGGCGGCGCGGTCATCGTGGAGACGATCTTCTCCTGGCCCGGTCTCGGCCAGCGCCTGGTGCAGTCCGTGCTGTCCCGCGACTTCCCCGTCATCCAGGCGACCGTGTTCCTGATCGCACTCATCGTCACCGTGTCGAACACGCTGGCCGAGGTGCTCGCGCGACTCGTCGACCCGCGGTTGCGGGCGTGAGGCGGATCGGTCTTGGCGGCACCCTCGCGCTCCTCGTGCTGCTCATCGACCTCATCTTCGTCGCCGGCGGGCCGCGGCTGATGCTGCTCGATCCGCACGGGCAGAGTCTGCGCGACCGGCTGCTGCCGCCTCTGGTGACCACCGAGGCGGGCCGCCACGTGTTCGGCACCGACCAGCTCGGCCGCGACGTGTTCAGCCGCATCGTCGCCGGCGCGCGGATCACGCTCACCGTGTCCTTCCTGGCCGCGACGACGGCCGCGTCGGTCGGTGTCGTGCTCGGGTTGGTGGCGGGCTACAACGACGGCAGCCTCCGCCACATCATCACTCGGCTGGGCGACCTGCAGCTGTCGTTCCCGTTCATCGTGATCGCCGTCGCGGTGCTGTCGGTCGTCGAGCGCAGCGTGTGGAACTTCGTCATCGTGCTCGCCTCGTGGGGCTGGGCGCCCTTCGCCAAGGTCACCAGCGCGGAGGTGCAGGGCCTGCGCAACACGGAATTCGTGGTCTCGGCGCGGGCGATCGGTGGCTCCGCCGGCCGGGTGCTCTTCCGCCACATCGCGCCCAGCGTGATGCCGTCGGTCGTCGTGCTGTGGAGCTTTCAGCTCTCGCTGATGATCATTGCCGAGAGCGGGCTGAGCTTCCTCGGCCTCGGCGTGGCATTCCCACAGATCTCGTGGGGCGAGATCCTCAGCAGCGGCCGCGAATACCTGGAGCGCGCGTGGTGGCTGGCGACGTTGCCCGGGTTGGCGATCATGGCCACCGTCCTTGCCGTCAACGTGCTCGGTGACCGGTTCCGCGACTGGCTCGATCCCCGCAAAGGGCTGACCGTCTAAGGAGGCGCAAGAGTGACCAACAAGACGAAGGAATCGCCGCTGGCCGGCGTGCGCGTGCTCGACATTGGCCACGCGCTCGCGGCGCCGATGGCGGCCACGCTGCTCGGCGACTTCGGCGCGGACGTCATCAAGGTCGAGCGGCCCGACGGCGGCGACGCGATGCGGCGACTGGGTCCCTTCAAGGACGGCGTGTCGCTGTGGTGGAAGGTCTCCGCGCGCAACAAGAAGTGCGTCACGCTCAACATCCAGTCGCCGGAGGGCAAGCAGCTCCTGGAGCGCCTGGTCGAGCAGAGCGACGTGCTGGTCGAGAACTACCGCCCTGGGACGCTCGAGCGCCTGGGGCTGGGCTGGGACCGCCTGCACGCCATCAACCCGCGCCTCGTCGTGCTCCGCATCTCCGGCTATGGCCAGACGGGACCGCGCCGTAAGTCACCGGGCTTCGGCCGCGCCGGTGAGGCGATGAGCGGCGTGGTGCACGTCACGGGCTTCGCCGAGGGCGCGCCGATGCACATCGGGTTTTCGCTCGCGGACACGGTCTCGGGGCTCATGGGCGCCTACGGCGTGATGATGGCGCTCTACTGGCGCGATCAGGGCGGCGGCGAAGGCCAGGTGATCGATCTGGCGCTCTACGAGACGCTCTTCCGCCTCATCGAGTGGCAGGTGATCAGTCATCAACAGCTCGGCGTGCTGCCGATGCGCCAGGGGAACAACTTCCCGTTCCCGCTGTCCACGGTGCTGTCCAACGTCTACCGCACGCGCGACGAGCGCTGGGTCACGGTCTCCGCGGCCACGCCGCCGGTGGTGCGTCGCGTCGCGCGGATGCTCGGCGTGCCGATCGACGAATCGATCCTGCCGGACATCAAGGCGATCGATCAGATGCTGGTGGGTTGGATGGCCGAGCGCTCGCTGGAAGAGGTGCTCACCGAGTTCGAGCGCGCCGATGCGGTGGCCGCGCCCGTCTACGACATGGACATGATCGTCAAGGATCCGACCTACGAGGCGCGTGGCAACCTCATCACCGTGGACGACGACGAGCTCGGGCCGGTGCGGATGCAGAACGTCGTGCCGTCGATGTCGCGCACGGCCGGCGAGGTGCAGTGGACGGGCCCGGCGCTCGGTGCCCACAACGACGAAGTGTTTGGATCGCTGCTCGGGCTGGCCGCGCCCGCGCTTGCGGAGTTGCGCGCCCGCGGCGCGATTTGAGGGGGAGACGACCGCATGCAGCTCTACCGAACGATGCTCTTCATCCCGGCCCAGAAGGACCGGTGGATCGCCAAGGCCGGCGGGCTCGGGGCCGATTCCATCATCCTCGACCTCGAGGATGCGCTTCCGGACGATCTCAAGGCGCCGACGCGGGCGCGAATCGGCGCCGCTATCGACGCCGTCGCCGACGCCGGAGTCCCGTGCTTCGTACGGACGAATGCGATGGCGACAGGAATGCTCTTCGAGGATCTCGACGCGGTGGCCACCCCTGCGCTCACGGGCATCGTGCTCGCCAAGGTCGACACACCAGAGGAGGTGCGGATCATCGACACCTTTCTGTCCGACCTCGAGCGCCGGCGCGGTATTCCCGACCGGCGCATCGAGCTGGTGATCACCGCGGAGACGGCCAACTGCATCGAGCACGCGTACGACATCTGCGCCGCCTCGCCGCGCGTGGGGACGATCATGGGTGGGACCGCGCGCGGCGGCGACATCAACCGCGCGATCGGGTACGTGTGGACGCGTGACGGCATCGAGAGCCTCTACCTGCGCTCGCGCATCGTTGTCGGCGCGCGCGCGGCCGGTATTCAGTATCCGATCTCGGGTATCTGGACCGATATCGAAGACCTCGACGGCCTGCGCGCCCACGCGCTCCGCAACCGGCAGCTCGGATACCGCGGCGAATTCGTCATCCATCCGTCCCACGTGCCGATCGTCAATGAGGTCTACACGCCCTCGAAGGACGACATTGAGTACAGTCGCGGGGTCCTCGAGGCCATGGCCGCCGCCGAGCGTGCCGGCTCGGCCGGCGTGCGATTCCGCGGCGAGCTCATCGACTACGCCCACGTCCGGTCCGCGCGTGACACGCTCGCGCTCGTTGACCGGTTCCGCACCGTTCAACCGCTCGAAAGGAGACGCCTGTGATCCGTCGCGCCGTCACGCTTCTGTCCGTCCTGCTCATCACCGTGGGGCTGCTCTGGCCCACCGCCGCCGGTGCCGACCGCGACACCCTCTCGATCGGCCTGTCCGGCATCCCGGACACGATGGATCCGCACTTGCTCTGGAGCACCACCTGGATGCCGTCGTACTACGCGCTCTACGACGCCCTCACCGTGATCGGCGACAATAACGACGCCCAGCCCAACCTGGCCGTGTCGTGGAAGCGCCTGAATCCCACCACCTGGGAGTTCAAGCTGCGCGACAAGGTGAAGTTTCACAACGGCGAGCCGTTCACCTCGGAGTCGGTGAAGTTCACGCTGGACCGCGTCATCGACCCGGCGACCAAGGCGGCCGTGAAGAACCGGGTGCCGACGATCAAGGCCGTCGAGGCCGTGGATCCGCTCACGGTACGTATCGTCACCGCCGCGCCCGATCCGAACATCGCGAAGACGGTGTCGGTCGTGTTCATCCTGCCCGCGAAGTACGCCAAGGAGAAGGGGCCGGCCGGCTTCGCCGAGGCGCCGGTGGGGACTGGGATGTTCCGGCTGGCAGAGTTCCGGCGCAACGGGCACGTGAAGCTCGAGGCCGTGGACAACGGCTGGCGTCCGATGCCAAAGGTCAAGACCGTGATCTTCAAGCACCTGCCGGAGAACGGCACGCGGATCGCCGCGCTTCGCAGCGGCGACGTCGATTTCATCAACCCGGTGCCTCCTGACGAGGCGGCCGGTCTGGAGAAGGACGGGTTCAAGGCCGCCGCGTCCTACACGGGCTGGAGCTACGTCATTCCTCTGAAGGGCTCCACGCAGGCCGGCAGTCCGCTTGCGAATCCGAAGGTGCGACAGGCGCTCAACTACGCGGTCGACAAGGACGCCATCATCAAATACGTGCTGCACGGCTACGGCAAGCCGCTCGCTGGCCAGAACGTCGGGCAGGACGGGTTCGGCTACAACCCAGCGCTCAAGCCGTTTCCGGCCGATGCGGCGCGGGCGCGGGAGCTCCTCAAGCAGGCTGGCTACCCGAATGGCTTCGAGGCGACCTGGTTCGGCACCGTCGGTTTCTATCCCAATGACAAGCAGGTGATCGAGGCGATCGTCGGTGACCTCGCCAAGGTCGGAGTGCGCGTCAAGCTGCAGACCGTCGACCAGGGCTCCTTCGCCAAGCACCTCTATGGCGGGACACTCAGCGACCTCGTGCTGCTCCGCTGGACATACTTTCCGTCGCTCGACTTCGACTTCGTCGTCAACCTGAACCGCTGCCAGAACAGCACCAAGCTCTTCTGCGACGAGCGCGTGGACCGCATGCTCGACGAGTCGCGCCAGGCGTCGACGCCAGTTGCGCGCGAGAAGATGTTGCAGAAGATCTCGGAGCTCCTTTACGAGGGCCCGAACGCTATCTACCTGTTCCAGCCCGGCAGCGTGTCGGCGATGACCGGGTCAGTGAAGGGCTTCCGTCCCCGCTCGGAGGCGATCCTCTGGCTCGACACCGTCGAGAAGGAGAAATAGCCGTGGAGACGACCATTACCGTTCTCACGCCCGTCCCCGAGTGGCGCCAGTCGGCGGCGGCGGGGCGATCTCTGCCGGCCAGCCTGCAGGGTAAGCGCATCGGCTTTCTCGACAACACGAAGGCCAACTTCGCCGAGCTGGCGCGGCAGTTCGGCGATGTACTGGTGGAGCGGTACGGCGCCGCCAGCGTCACGGTGCGACGCAAGGCCAACGCCGCCACGCCGGCGGCGCCGGAGATCATCGAGGCACTCTCGAAGGAGTGCGACGTCGTCTTTACGGGCTCCGGGGACTGAGGGGCGTGTACGTCGTGGAGTATCCACGACGCAGCGGAGTTGCACGGCAAGGGCATCCTTGCGGCCGCCATCTGCACCCATCCCTTCGAGCCGATGGCGCGGCGGGAGCGCGAGGGCTTGGGGCTGCCCGACCTGCCGGTGCTCTTCATCGGACATCCATTGGGAGGGCTTCGCGCCGAGGAGGTCGGCACGCGGGTGGCCGAGACGGTCGAAGCCTTCGACAAGCTCATGCCGCAGAAATGAGGAGGGCAGCGTGAATCTCGTCTCGAGCCGGGTGCAGGTCAGCGACCGCTACGAGGAGTTGAACGAGTACTTCCGCTCACGCCGATGGACCGACGGCCTGCCGATCGTGCCGCCGACCGAGGAGCGGGTGGCCGCGATGCTGTCGGCCGTCGACCTGGATCCGGCGGTTTCCCTCGGCAAGATTGCACCGTCATGGGAGGAGGCAGTGCTGGAGAAGGTCGCCGTCAACGCCGTGATGGCGGGCTGCGCCCCCGCCTTCATGCCGGTGGTCGTGGCGGCAATCCAGGCGATGTGCGATCCGAAGTTCAATCTGTACAGCGTGCAGGCCACCACCCATCCCGTCGCGCCGCTGGTGATCGTCAACGGGCCGATCGCCCGCCGGCTCGGGATGAATTCCGGCTCGGGCGTGTTCGGTCCCGGCTACCACGCCAACGCCACCATCGGCCGTGCCATCCGGCTTGTGCTCCTCAACATCGGCGGTGGGTGGCCCGGCGAGGGCGACATGGCGACGCAGGGGCAGCCGTCGAAGTACTCGTACTGCATCGCCGAGAACGAAGCGGCCAATCCCTGGGAGCCGCTGCACGTCGAGCGCGGTTTCGCGCGCAATGACAGCGTGGTCACCGTGTTCGGCGGCGAGTCGCCCCACAACGTCAATGATCACGTGAGCACGACCGCGGCTGGTGTACTGGGCGTGATAGCCGACACGCTGACGTCGCTCGGCGGCAACACGAAGTGGTACTTCGCCGAGAGCGAATGCGCGGTCGTCCTCGGCCCCGAGCACGCGGCGACCATCCATCGTGACGGCCTGACGAAGGCCGACGTCCGCCGGATGCTGTACGAGACCGCCCGCCGCTCGTTGCGTGATCTCAAGCGCGGCGGTATGTGGCAGATGCACGACTGGCCGCGCTGGATGCAGGCCATTGCAGACGATGAGGCGCGGCTGCCGATCATTCCCGGCCCGGAGGCCATCCTGTTGCTCGTCGCCGGCGGTCCTGGCAAGCATTCCGCGGTGATTCCGAACATGGCCGTGGGGCTGGCCGTGAGCCGGCAGGTCGCCGCGTCTTGAAGAGGGACGCGTTTCGTCGGGACCGGCGCGAAGCGTCGCCTGGGCGGTCACAACTCGTTTTCCTCCAGCACGTGCTGCAGCAGCCGTTGGATGCCCTGCCGCGCGAACGCCTCCAGGGTCTCCCATTCGGGTCTTGACTCCGCTGCCTCCGCGATGCTCGGCCCCTTCATGGGCGGTGTCTCCTTCTCTGGCGTTCGCGCGCCGGGGGTTCGTTGGTCGCGAACCGAAGGCTACACCGCCCTCTCTGCGTTTACATACCCAATGACCTTACCTCCCGGCGAAGAAGATTCGGCCGTCCATAAGCCGGGATAACTTTCGCCCTTGACTTGTGCCGGTCGATCGCCTTACCTTCGCCGCAGACGGTCGACAAAAAGGATGACAAGACGGTTGACCAGAAAGAAGACAAAGAAGACATCGAGACTACCCGCCTCATCGCGGGCGTACGAGCTCGCGGCCCGGCTGGAGGGCGAGATCATCACCGGGAAGCGAAAGCCGCGTGAGCGGCTCGTCGAATTGGAGCTGGCCACGGCCTTCGGGGTCAGCCGGGCTCCGATCCGCGAGGCGCTGCGGATGCTGGAGCGTGAGGGACTCGTGTCCAACGGCCCTCGGGGTGTGCAGGTGGCGGCCATCACCTCCGAGGAGGTCACCGACACGTTCGAGATCCTAGCTTATCTGGAGGATCTCTACACGAGCCGGGCCGCTCCCCACATCGGGTCCGACGGCGTCGAGCGCATGCGCAGGATCCTCGAGGACATGGGGCACGCGGTCGAGGTGAACGACGTTCACCACTACTACGACCTCAATCTCCAGTTCCACCAGGTCATCCGCGATGTGTGTCCGAACCGGAAGTTGATCCACCTCCTGGAGAACTTGGGCAAACAGACGCTGCGGTACCGCCACCTCGCCATGTCGCTGCCGGGTCGGCTCCGGGTCTCGCTCGACGAGCATCGGGGCATCCTCGACGCGCTCGTCCAGGGAGATGCCGCCGCGGCCGGCCGCCAGGCGAGGCTGAGTGCGGAGCGCGCCTACCGGGCGCTGGCTGACCTTCTCAGACAGAACCCCCAGCTCGCGTGAGCCGGGGACACAAGGAGATACCATGACCGCCAAGCCTACCGACTCGACGACGAAGCCGCTCGCCCGCCCGCAGGAGACGCGCACCGAAGCGCAGTGGCTCGAGATCGCGCGCGAGTACAGCTTCCGAGGCCGCATGGACAAGGGCAGCTTCAGCGGTCCCGTCCTCGCGGAAGGCCGGGGCTCAGTGGTCCGTGATGTCAACGGCCAGGAGTACCTGGACTTCAACTCGGGGCAGATGTGCTCCGCCCTCGGCCACAGCAACCCCACGGTCGTGGACGCCATCAAGGAGAGCTGCGACACGCTGATCCACGCCAGCAGCAGCTATTTCAACGTGAAGGAGATCGAGCTGGCCCGCCGGCTCGGCGAGATTGCTCCGCCACCGCTGAAGAAATCCATGTTCCTCGGCTCGGGGAGCGATTCCAACGAGGCGGCCGTCGCCATCGCCAAGAAGTACACAGGGGGCTTCGAGGTGGCGAGCCCGCACGTGAGCTTCCACGGGATGTCGGAGGCAAGCCGATCGCTCACCTTCGCGGGCTGGCACCAGGGCTACGGACCCATGACCCCCGGCAGCTACGCCATCATGGCTCCCTACTGCTATCGCTGTCCGATCGGCCTCACCTTCCCCAAGTGCGAGATCGCCTGTCTCAAGGGGAGCATGGAGGTCCTGGACGCCCAGTCCACCGGCAGCCTGGCTGCCGTCATGACCGAGCCCCTGTTCAGCGCGGGCGGCGTCATCGAGCCCCCTTCCGGCTGGCTGGGCGCCCTCAAGCAGGCCTGCCGGGAGCGTGACATGCTCCTGATCTTCGACGAGTCGCAGACCGGGCTCGGCAAGCTCGGCAGCATGTTCGCCTGTGAGCAGGAGGGCGTGATTCCGGACCTGCTCACCATCGCCAAGCACTTCGGCGGCGGCATCGAGATCAGCGCGGTGCTCACGACCCCCGAGATCGAGGAGGTCGTGGCGGAGCGCGGGCTCGTCATCGGGCACTCGCACACCAACGACCCGCTGCCCTGCAACGCCGCCATTGCCAGCCTCGACGTGATCGTCGGCGACAACCTGCCCGAGCGCGCGCAGGAGGTCGGGAAGTACTGGCGGAGCCGGCTGGAAGAGCTGGCCGCCAAGCACGAGGTGATCGGCGACGTCCGCGGCCGGGGATTGATCCAGGGCATCGAGCTGGTGCGGGACCGCCACTCGAAGAAACCGTACTTCGAGATGGGGAAGGCTCTCTCCCGCCACTGCCTCACCGGCGGTCTCCTCTTCAGCGTGCGCCGGAACGGGAGCGTCATTCGCTTCGTGCCTCCCTTCTACTCGACCCATGGCGAGCTGGACCGGGCCGCCGACATTCTCGACCGCGGGCTCACCGCGGCCGTCGAGGAGCTGAGCCGCTCTCGGTGATCGAGTTCCACGGGGTGAGCAAGTGGTACGGCGCCCACCAGGTCCTGAGCGATATCGACCTCAAGGTCGCCGCGGGCGCGGTGGTCGTGATCTGTGGGCCCTCCGGCTCCGGCAAGAGCACCCTGCTTCGGTGCATCAACGGCCTCGGTCACGTCCAGCAGGGCGAGGTGATCGTGGACGGCCGGGTGCTGGGTGCCCCCGAGACCGACCTGGGCCGGCTCCGGGCGGAGATCGGCGTGGTATTCCAGTCCTTGAACCTCTACCCGCACATGACCGTGCTCCAGAACATCGCCCTGGCGCCGGTCATCGTGCGGCGCCAGCCGCGCGCCGAGGCCGAGCGCGCGGCCCGGGCCTTGCTCGCGCGGGTGGGCATGCCCGAGAAGGCGGAGTCCTTTCCAAGCCAGCTCTCGGGAGGCCAGCAACAGCGCGTGGCCATAGCCCGCGCGCTCGCCATGCAGCCCCGGATCATGTTGTTTGACGAGCCCACCTCCGCGCTCGATCCGGAGATGATCACCGAGGTCCTGGACGTCATGGTCGGCCTCGCGCGCGACGGGATGACCATGGTGGTGGTCACGCACGAGATGGGGTTCGCGCGGAAGGTCGCCGACCGCATCGTGTTCATGGACGAGGGCCGCATCGTCGAGGAGGGGCCGCCCGAGGCCTTCTTCGCTCGTCCGGCCAATCCCCGTACACAAGCGTTCCTCGGCAAGATCCTGGTTCATTGATGGCCCACCGCCCTGAAAGGGCATCCCACAAGGAGGGAACGACGATGCGAGTGACACGGGTGCTCACGGCGGTGTTGGTGGCGGCTCTCATGGTGGTCTGGGCGGGCTCGGCGACGGCGCAGGAGTCCACGCTCGAGGTCGTGAAGAAGCGCGGGACCCTGATCGCGGGTGTCAAGGCCGACTATCCCCCGTTCGGCTACACAGACAAGGACGGGCAGCTCGTCGGCTTCGACATCGAGATCATGAACTACGTGGCGAAGAAGCTGGGGGTCAAGCTCGACCTGCGTCCGGTCACGTCCGCGAACCGCATCCCGATGCTGTCGAGCGGCACCATCGACGTGCTGGCCGCGAGCTTCACGATCACGATCGAGCGCGAGAAGGTGGTGGACTTCACGATCCCGTACTTCCTGAGCGGCGGCAGCTTCCTTGTCAAGAAGGGCAGCGGGATCAAGGGCTACGCGAGCCTGGCCGGGAAGACCGTGACTTTCACCCAGGGCACTCCGTGGGAGAAAAAGACCCTGCAGGAGCAGCCGCGGGCCAAGACGCTCGTCTTCCAGGACAAGCCGCAGGCGGTGCTGGCGGTGAAGCAGGGCAAGGCCGATGCGTACGTGGACGACGACATTCCCCTTTACCTCTTCGCGAAGGAGCATCCCGAGCTGGAAGTGGTGAGCGGCGCGACGGCCAAGCAGCCGATGGGGATCGCCGTCCGCGAGAACGACTCCAAGTGGCGGGACTTCATCAACTTCACGCTCATCGAGATGTGGGAGGACGGGACCTACAAGGCCGTCCACCGAAAGCTCTTCGGCGTCGATCCCGATCACGACCTGCGGATCTTCCCCTGGAAGCTCTAGCGCCCTAGCGATCTCGGGCGCCCGCGAGGCGGCCCCATGGCCTACAAGTTCGACTGGGGCGTGCTCCTGGTCTACCGGCACCTGCTCTGGCAGGGGCTGCTCCTAACAGTGCAGATCTCCGCCCTGAGCATGGTACTGAGTCTCGTCCTGGGTGGGGTGCTCGGGCTCGGGCGCCGGGCGGGGGTGATGCCCGTCCGGTGGCTTTGCGGTGCTTACGTCGAGTTCTTCCGGAATATCCCGCTGATTGTCCAGCTCTTCTTCTGGTACTTCGCGGTCGGTCTGGAAGCCTTCCCCGCCGCCGTGATCGGGTTGACCGTCTACACGAGCGCGTACATCGCCGAGGTGATTCGCTCGGGCCTGCAGTCGATTCCCCGCACACAGATCGAGGCCGCGCGCTCCTTCGGCATGACGCCGTTCCAGGCCCTCCGCCATGTCGTCCTGCCGCAGGCCCTGATGCGGGTCATTCCACCTCTCGGCGTCGAGTTCATCAACGTCATCAAGAACTCGTCCATCGCCATGACCATCAGCGTGACGGAGCTGACGTTCCAGACCCAGCAGATCGAGTCCCTGACGTTCCGCGGCTTCGAGGCCGCCACCGCCATCACGATCCTCTACGTACTCCTCGCCTCCTCGATCGTGCTGCTCATGGCCGCGATCGAGCGGTTGGTGCGGCTGGACCTCCGGGTGGGTTGATCGCCGTGGATCTCCGCGTCATCGTCGAGAACCTGCCCTACATGCTCACCGGTCTTCGGTGGACGATCATCCTAGCGGCGGTCAGCATGGCGGGGAGCTTCGTGTGCGGAGCCGCGTTCGCGATGCTGCGGCTTTCCCCGTGGTGGTGGGTGCGGTGGCCGGCCATTCTCTATATCGACATTGTCCGCACCGTGCCCCTGATCATGGTGATCTTCTGGGCGTTCTTTCTCGTGCCCGTGCTCACGGGTCACGCCACGACCCCCGTGAAAGCGGCGCTCTTCGCCCTCATCCTGTTTAACACGAGCTACATGGCGGAGGTGATCCGAGCCGGGATCCAGTCGATCCCGAAGGGACAGGTGGAGGCGTCCCGCGCCATCGGGCTCACCTACCTCCAAGCCATGCGTCATGTGGTGCTGCCCCAGGCGTTGCGGCACATGAGCCCGGCCCTCGTGAGCCGGTTCATCGCGCTGTTCATGGGCACCTCGCTCGTCTACATCATCGGCGTGACGGAGTTCTTCCGCGCAGCCAACAATGTGAACAACCGCGTGTACCGTTCGTACGAAATCTATGGGTTCGTGGCCATCGTCTACTTCGTCTGCTGCTAC
Source organism: Candidatus Rokuibacteriota bacterium (assembly GCA_030647435.1). Taxonomy (NCBI): domain Bacteria; phylum Candidatus Rokuibacteriota; species Candidatus Rokuibacteriota bacterium. The sequence goes on along the minus strand of JAUSJX010000131.1, from coordinate 41,192 downwards.
GCACTCTCGCTCGCGAGTGCCGCGTTGGAGCGCCGCTTCGCGGTGCCCGACGGCGCGGGATCGGAGACGCGAGCGGGTGCCCTCACGGTGCGTGACCGGCCCTGGGGCGTGCGGACGGTCACCAGCGTGTTCGGCCGAGTGACAGGGTCCGACTTCCGGCGCCCGGAGTGAGTAATCGTCCAGCGGCGCCTGAGATCCGCGAGAGGATTCTGCGGTAACGTGGCCTTGATCGTCGATCTCCGAGAGCATCACGACTTGAGGCGACATTGAGCGTTTCGATATCCAGCGACGTGTCCTCCGCCGCCATTGGTCCCACTCGGACATTGCCCAACTGACCAGACGTGCTGACACGGTAGCCTCGTATCAGCCGTATCAGAGAAGACCGGGCTGCGCATCAGCTCGCTGGCAAAGCGGCCTCTCGTGACCCCTCGGATGACTCCCGGTCGCCGCCCTCCCGGTCGGCGTCCTTGCCACTCGTGGCTGTTGAGGATCTCACCCAAGCCTCAGGGCCCGAAGACGGTACGAGGCCTGCCACACCCCGGCCGGTTACGTCGGCGAACACCCTCGCGAGCCCCATCAGCAGTTCGTGTTGCACGGCCGGTGTCCCGCCAAAGCCCATCCGAACCCGGCCTTCCCTGTGGCATCGCGCGCGGATCCCGGCAGCGCGCATGGGACAAGTCAAACCCGGCCTCCAAAGAAGAAGACAGGAGCGGGTTAGTAAAGCGCGTTCCACTAGGATCTTGGAGGAAGGGGTCCGCGACGGCCTAAACCACTGACGTGCGTTGCAATGCGCTGGAGTGTGCCTGCCTTGGGCACAAATCTGGGCACAAACTCAATCCAGGGGGAATTTCGAAGCGGCCAACCTTTTGAAAAAATGGTGGGCAGTGCTCGACGACAATTACATCTGCGCTCCTCACATGTAGTTGACGTCGAGCAGGGCAGGGACGGGATTGAACCGCCGACACCAGGATTTTCAGTCGATCGGACGGGTCCAGACCATACCCGGCCATCGTCACACATCGTTGACAATCAAGCGGATAGTGGGCGGTAAGCGTCGCCCATCATAGCGTTCGCGGGGCATGGTCGCCGATAGTTTCGGCAAAGCTACTGCCGCAGAAATGTTTCGCCGATCGTTGGCAACCGCGGCCCTCGTCCCTGGCGAAAGCTATCGGTCTGACAAGCGGCGGCGCCAAAGCCTGGGTGTGGAGGGCCGCGGGCAACTGCTGTCGAACCGAGAAATCGGCGACCCGCTGATCAAGAGGCCTATCCCGGACCAGACACCGCTAGACTCGGATGGCCTAAGTTCCCAACAACTCGAACTTTGGCCGTGAGACCTTTGCTTCCTTGCTATTTGCGTCACACAGAAGCGACTGTTGTTGAGAACCACCTTCCAGGTGGGGAAGCCCTACTACCAGGCCGAAACCGCCCTCCGGGTCCTGGATCTCATCGAGGCCCCGGCTGAAACAAAAGGGCCCGCAGCGCGCTTACGCTGCGGGCCCCGAATGGTGGAGGCGGTGGGAATTGAACCCACGTCCGGAAACCCTCCGCGACAGGCATCTACATCCATAGCCGGTTGTCTTGTGCTCTCGCCACCCATCCCTCCAACCGGCTGGTTGTCAGGGCGGCCAGCTCCTAAAAGTCTCGCCCCTCACCCAAGAGCGGGGTTCGGAGCCAGTCCCCGGAATATGACGTCCGAACCCGCACCCCGTTGACCCGATGCGGAGGACGCTGGCGGGTGTTAGGCCGCCAGAGCTAGCTGGTTGTCGGCAGCTATGACCGTGCCCACAGTTTTACGAGGAGCGAGCACCTCGGGATGCCACCTGCGCTTCATTGATCCCCGTCGAAACCGGTCGCCCCCCTTTCAGGCGCGCTGCCGCGCCCGTGCTTCTTTCGCCATCTCGCGCTTCGCCTCGCGCTCGCGAAGGCTCGCGCGCTTGTCGTGGAGCTTCTTGCCGCGCGCCAGCCCCAGCTCGCACTTGGCGCGCCCACCTTTGAAGTATAGACGAAGCGGGATCAGGGTCAACCCGCGCTCGGCGACCTTCCCCAGAAGCCGCCCGATCTCCTTCTTGTGCAGCAGGAGCTTGCGCCGCCGCTCCGGGTCGTGGTTGGCGTCGGTGCCGTGGTGGTACGGCGCGATGTAGCAGCCGATCAGCCATGCTTCGCCGTTGTCGACGGCGGCGTAACAGTCCTTGAAGTTGACCTGGGACTCGCGGAGCGACTTGACCTCGGTCCCGCGCAGCACGATGCCGGCCTCGTAGGTCTCAAGGACCTCGTAGTCGTGGTAGGCCCTGCGGTTCGTGCTGATGACCTTGTCAGCGGCCATGGTGTCCCGAAACCCGCGTGCCCCTTGACTTCACGGGCTCGCTCGGTATTCTAGTGAGGCTTCCCAAGCCGAAGTGGCGGAACTGGCAGACGCGCATGGTTCAGGGCCATGTGCCCGCAAGGGTGTGGGGGTTCAAATCCCCCCTTCGGCACCAAAGATTGCTCAGCGGGCGTGCCGCTTAGTGTACTCGGTCGGCCCGAACGTCAGCGGGAGTATTTCGGGAGTACCGCAGCGGCCGCCTCCGCAGGGTTCGTGCTCGTCTCCATCCCCTCCATGCCTCGCACGGGAGCACTGCCGTCCCGCCGCGTCCGGTTCGGGATGTAGCGCGCGTACACGCTGAACGGCATCTGGGGGCTGGCATGCCCCAGCATGAGCAGCTTTCCCCGAACCGTTCCGGTTACCGTACGGCTCACGCTGAGCCGTTCAGCGGCTATCGCCCAGGAAATGCCGCCGCGCATTGCCCTCAGGATCGGCGATCGCCGGCCCGGCAATCTCCCGGTATCCCCCGGTCCCGGCCTTCTCTCGTCTCTTCGGGACGGTAGACCAGTGAGCCTCGCTCGGGTCAAGGCGCTGGCGTTCGCGATCTTCGGCACCGTCGTCGACTGGCGGTCGGGCCTCATCCGCGAGGGCGGGGCGCTCGGCCGCGCCAGGGGCCTCGGCTGCTGAGCCGTGGGTGGCGGCGCCTACTTGATCGCGCCGACCGTAAAGCCGGCGATGAAGCGGTCCACGAAGAAGTTGTAGAGGATGGCGATCGGCACGCTCGCGATGAAGCAGCCCGCCATCAGCGAGCCCCAGAAGTACACGTCGCCGTGGACCAGGAAAGTCGGCACGCCCACGCTGACCGTGTAGTTCCGGGCGGCGGTGATGAAGGTCAGCGCGTAGACGAACTCCTGCATCACCAGCGTGAGCGTGAAGATGATGACGGTGAGGATGCCCGCCATCGAGAGCGGCACGACCACCTTCACAAAGGCCCCGAGCCGGCTGTGGCCGTCGATCATGGCCGCCTCTTCGAGGTCGGGCGGGATCGCCTTGAAGAAGCCCATGAGCAGCCACGTACAGAACGGCACCGTAAACGACGGGTAGACCAGCACGAGAGACCACAGCGAGTCCTGGAGCCCGAGGTCGCCGATCACGCGCGACATCGGAATGAACAGGAGCGTCGGTGGCACCAGGTAGGTGAGGAAGATGCCGATGCCGAGAGGCTCGCCCCAGCGCCCCGCCAGCCGGGCCAGCGCGTACCCCGCGGGCAGCGCCAGGACGAGTGTGATCACGACGACCAGGAGGCCGACGAAGAGCGTATTGGCCAGCCACCGCCCGTAGAGCGTCTCCTCGAACAGGACGCGGATGTTCTCGAGCGTCGGCGGCTCGTTGTAGACGAACGGGTTGTTGGCGCGCTTGAGCAGGTCGCTCTCCCGCTTGAACATGGTGATCAGCATCCAGTAGAAGGGGAAGGCCGTGAAGACGGTGAAGAGGCCGACGATCCCGAAGTGCCCGGCCCGGAACCCCCAGCGCCGCGCCCGCTCGGCCGCCATCACATCACCTCGGTCCGGCGGGCGGCGCGGAGGAAGGCGATCGCCACCGCCACCAGCAGCGGGAACAGGAAGACCGCGATTGCCGCACCCTCGGCCATGTCGCCTCCCTGGATGCCCGTGAAAAAGGCCAGGCTTGCCAGCACCTGGGTGGTGTCGTAGGGACCGCCGCGCGTGAGCACGAAGATCACGATCATGTCGGTGAAGGCGAAGACGAGGCCGAAGAGTCCCGCCACGAGCATGATCGGGTGGATGAGCGGCATCGTGATCTGGAACAGGTGCCGGAAGAAGCCGGCACCGTCCACTTGGGCGGCGTCGTGGATGTCGTGGGGGATCGAGGTGAGTCCCGCGAGCAGGATGACGGTGGCGAGCGGGAGGATCCGCCACACCTGGATCAAGATGACAGACCCCATGGCCAGATACGGCACGCCCAGCCACATGTACCAGCCGTCGGCGCCGATGAGCCCGAGCGCCTCCAGGGTCCAGTTGATCACGCTGTAGGTGGAGTCGAGGATCCAGAGCCAGCCGATCGTCCCCAGCGAGATCGGCGCCACCCAGGGCAGCAGGATCAGCAGGCGTACGAACCACTTGCCCCGGAAGTCGCGCGAGAGCGCGAGCGCGAGCACCGTGCCCAGCACCACCACGAGGATCTGGGACACGATCGCGAAGACGAACGTGTTCTTCAGCGAGGTCTGGAACTTCGTCGTCTGGACGACGCTCGCGAAGTTCTTGAGCCCCACGAAGCCGAGCGTGCGGCTGCCCATGCTGATATCGCTGACGCTGTAGTAGAGCGCGAGCAGGAACGGCACGCCCAGGACGAGGACGATGTAGAGCACGGCCGGCCCGATCATGAAGGGCCCGAGCCACTCGTCCCGATCCAGCAGGAAGCTCAGCCTGCGCCGCCCGCTCACAGGGGCCGGGCCGCGGTTCGGAGGCCCGTCGCCTTGTCGAAGAACTTGAGATCTCGCGCCCGGACGCCGAACTCCTGCGTGCGCCCCGCCTGCACCGTCACCTCCACCGTGGTGGCGAGCCGCGCGATGACCCGCGCGCCCTCGAAGCGGCCCTCGAGGACGCCGTAGAGGAGCCGGTCGGCGCCGAGATACTCGATGCGCGTGATCCTGAACGGCAGCGCGGTGAGGCTCGCGGCATCCGTGAGGGCGGCCCGCGGCAGGAAGTGCTCGGGGCGGAAGCCCACCAGCGCGTCGGGCACCTCCACGAGGTTCATGGGCGGTGAGCCGAGGAAGCCGGCCACGAAGGTGTCGGCCGGCTCGTCGTACACGTCCGTCGGCGTCCCGATCTGCCGCACCCGGCCGCCCTGCATGACCGCGATACGGTCGCCGAGCCCCATGGCCTCGATCTGGTCGTGCGTGACGTAGATCGTGGTCGTGGCGATGCGCCGCTGGAACTGCTGCAGCTCGTCCCGCGCCGAGGCCCGGAGCTTGGCGTCAAGGTTCGAGAGCGGCTCGTCCAGCAGGAACACGGCAGGCTCGCGCACGACGGCGCGCGCCAGCGCCACCCGCTGGCGCTCACCGCCCGAGAGCTGTCGCGGCTTGCGCTCGAGCAGCCGCTCGATCCCGAAGAGCGCCGCGGCCCACTCGACCTTCTTCGGGATCTCGTCCCGCGCCAGGCCCTGGGCCTTCAGGGGAAAGGCGATGTTCTTGAACACCGACATGTGCGGGTAGAGGGCGTAGGACTGGAACACCATCGCGATCTTGCGGGCGCGCGGGGGCAGGTCGTTGACGGCCTGCCCCCCGATCAGGATCTCGCCCGCCGTCGGCCGCTCCAGTCCGGCGATGATCCGGAGCAAGGTCGTCTTCCCGCACCCCGACGGCCCCAGGAGGACGAGGAACTCGCCCTCCTTGGTGGACAGGTCCACCCCGTCCACCGCCCGAACGTCACCAAACCGCTTGCTGACCCCCCTGGCCTCGACGATCGCCACCGGCGCTTTAGACCAGCCCCTTCTCCTTCCACTTGGCGAAGATCCGCTTGCAGGCGGTGTCCGCTTCCTTGAGCGCCTCCTCCGGCGTCGCCGAGCCGCTGGCCGCCTTCGCGAACATCACGTTGAGCACCCAGGTGCCGAAGATCTCGTCGATCGCGGCGTTCGCGTAACCCGGATAGCCCACGTTCGTTGCCCACTCGAGGACGTCCTCGAGCACCTTATACTTGTCGGGCGGGTGGCCCTTGGGGTCCTTGGCGATCAGCCTGGAGAGGTCCGGAACGGTCTTGGGGAAGCACGGGAAGTCGTAGAACTCGCCGGCGACGAAGGCCTGCCGGAAGTCGGTCGTGTAGTCAACGAGGAACTTCTTGGCGCCCTCGATGTTCTCGGCGAACTTCCAGACCACGTAGCACTGCATGACGTGCTCGAGGCCGATGGCGCGCACCGGCCCGCGCAGCGCCTTCGTGAGCTGGATCTTCTTGGAGATCTCGGGGTCCTGCTTCTCCGCGGTGCGGGTGATCGAGATCGCGTTGAGCGCGAGCGAGATCTTGCCCGCGATCATCGCGCGGTTGTTCGAGGAGGCGTCCCAGGTGAACACCTCGGCGGTCATGGCCTCCTGGAAGAGGGCCTTGACGAACTTGATCGCCTCGAGCGTCTCCTTCGAGTTCAGGGTCAGATTGCCGGCCGCGTCCTGCTCGTGGGCGCCGAACGCGTACATGATCGTGCGCATGGCCATGCCGGTGTCGATCTCGTTGGCGAGGCCGATGCCCACGGGGTTGTTGAACTGCTTCTTGATCTTCGCGCCCGCCGTGCGCACCTCGTCCCAGGTCTTCGGGCCGTTGGGCAGTCCGACCTCCCCGAAGAGGTCCTGCCGGTAGTTCACCGGGTCCGGCGTGAAGGACGGCGAGAAGGCGTAGTATTTCTTCGTCTTCGGATTGTAGGTGCTCTTGACCCCGAGGTCGATGGGTTTGCCGGCCTTCCGCTCGACCTCCTGGTAGACGTCCTTCATGTCCACCGTCTGCTCTTCGAAGGTGGGCGGCGGCCAGTTGAAGAGGAAGAGGTCGTGGCCCCTCTGGGCCGAGATCTCGGCCGCCGCGCGCGGGTTGATGCCCGCGATGCCGATGTTGTCCACGGTGACCTCGGTGTCGTTCTTCTTCCCCCACTCCACCGCGTACTTCTTGTTGAACCAGTCGTCGTAGGCCGGGACGAAGTGGACCCACTGGAGGATCCGGAGCTTCTTCGCCGCGTGGGCGCGGCCGGGGATGATGATGTTGGCGCCGAGCCCGGTAGCGAGCGCCCCCGCCCCCGCGCCCGTCACCTTGAGAAACCGCCGCCTGTCGACCGTCTGCTCTGCCATGATCTTCGCCCTCCTCGAGGTTAAGGACCGCACCACGAAGGCACTGTTAGCTTCCCGCCCGGGACGATCCTAAGTCGCGGGCGGGGACCTGTCAACAGCGCGGTGCCGGCGCGCCTCATGGTCGAATGGGCGTCGAGCCATGGCCCCGCGCCCCGCCGAGACCCGCATCCTGCGCGGGATCTTCTCCATCGTCCTCGCCACCGTCTTGTTCGTGATGATATAGGCCGTGTTGGCGAAGAAGAGCAGAAGTCCCGCCACGTTGAGGACCCCTCCCCACTGGGCGAGCCGGGGGCAACGGGATGAGGTCGCCCGTCACCCGCAGAACGAGCGTGGAAAGGACGAGCGCACCGGCAGCGAGGAAGGCGTCTCGGCTCCGGAGATCGCAGGGGTGGCGGCCGCCACGTCCTCGGGAGCCATGGCTTCGGTGGCGCAGTCACCCGGCCCAGCCGCGGCGCTCCATGGCCGCGTCGACATCATCGACGTCTCCCAGGCAGGCTCCCAGACCAGCTCGACGCTCACGGACTTCACTCCAGAGCCGTTTTGCCAGATCGCCCCTTCGGCACCACCCCCAGCGAGCCCACCTCCGACAACAGCACCCGCCGGCCGAGCCTAGACGACTCGTGGGCGGCTTCCACGACCCTGAGCGCGGTGAGCCCCGCCTCGACGTCCACAGCCGGCGGCGTCCGCGTCGCCACCGACTCGAGGAACAGCGTGAGCTCGTGGCCGAGCGGCTCCTGTCCCGACGCCTTGTGGGTCTCGACGGCACCCTCCGGCGCCTGCCAGCCGCCGCCTTCCTTGATGTGGACATTCTGGAGCACGCGCACCTCGCCAGTGCCGAAATCGCCCGCCAGCGTTGCCTTCTCGCCCACGATAACGCAGTCGCGATACGTGCCGGGCGCGAAGTAGCCGGCTTCGATGAAAGTCGGGACGTGACCATACTCGACGGAGCAGAACGAGAGATCGTCCATCCCGCGGCCGAGGAAGTCCCGGAGCGTGGCGGTGACCGCCGTCGGCGCGTCGCCGAGCATATAGGCGAAGAGATCGAAGTAGTGGATGCCGTCCGTCTGGGTCACGCCCACGTCCGTGCGCGGCCGCTTGAAGCCCGCGAAGCGCCCCGTGCAGTAGCGCACGGCGCCGACCGCGCCGCTCCGAACCCGCTCGCGCATGAACTGGGTCACCGGGTGAAAGCGGAAGATGTGGCCGACCTGGAGGATGCGCGTGGTCGAGCCCACCACGTCGGCCAGCGCGCGCCCCTCGGCCACGGTCAGCGTCAGCGGTTTCTCGACGAAGCAGTCCTTGCCGGCGTGCAGGCACTCGCTCGCGAGCGCCAGATGGTTGTCGGCCGGCGTGACGAGGTCGACCGCGTCCACGTGAGGCAGCGCGGCGCGGAAATCGGCGACCGCGCGCGCCTCGGGCACGCCCGTCTTGACGGCGAAAGCCCGGCGCTCCGCCGACACGTCGGCGACCCACACCTCGCAGCCCAGTTCGCCCAGCACACGCAGGTGCTTCTCACCCCAGCGCCCCAGCCCGATCAGCAGCACCTTCACTCGCGCGTTCTCCTCTCGTCGCTCGGGCCCTCGCCGCCCAGGTCCTCGGCGATCTCGTAGCGCAGCAGGCGGTCCTTCATCCAGCGCACCGCCAGGAGATCCTTGAAGGCGCTCCAGGCGCGGTTGCCGATGCCGTACTTGGACTCGCCGAATCGGCGCGGCCGGTGGTTGACCGGCACCTCCAGCACGCGATAGCCGCGCATCTTGAGGAGCGTCGGGACGAAGCGGTGGAAGCCTTTGTAGAGGACCAGGTCGCGCAGGCACTCGCGCCTGAAGGCGCGGAAGGTGCACCCGCTGTCCTGGACCGTCTCCTCGGTGAGCGCGTTACGGACCCTGTTGGCAACGCGTGACGACGCGCGGCGGACCCACGAGTCACCGGTGCCCCGGTTGACCCGCCAGCCCGTCACCGCGTCCCACTGGTCCAGGTGCGCGAGCATGCCCGGAATATCGTGCGGGTCGTTCTGGAGGTCGGCGTCCATGACCACGACCCATCGGCCGCGCACGGATTTGAAGCCGGCGTCGGTCGCCGCGGTTTCGCCGGCGTTGGCCTTGAGCCGCACGAGGCGCGCCCGAGGATCCTGCTCGTGGAAGGCCCGCACGATCTCCGCGCTCCGGTCCCGGCTGCCGTCATCGACGAAGATGACCTCGTAGCTGAGCTTTGTCGGAGCGAGGACTTCGCGGATCTCAGGCCAGAGGAGCGGCAGGTTCTCCTCCTCGTTGTAGACCGGGACCACGATGGAGAGATCGAGCGCGGCCGCAGGCACGCGAGCGAAGCCGGAGGCGATGCCGCTCACCCGCGCTGCGGCGGGTCGATGCGCCGGTTGGTACCCTGCCACTCCGTGACCAGTTGCTGTGGCAGGCCGAGCCTGTCGAGGACACGCGCGAGCGTGTGATCCACGAGGTCCTCGATCTGCTTGGGCCGGTTGTAGAAGGCGGGCATGGGCGGCAGGATGACCACGCCCATCTCCGCGAGCGCCACCAAGACGCGCAAGTGGCCCAGATGAAGCGGCGTCTCGCGCACCACCAGGATGAGCGGGCGCCCCTCCTTGAGCGTCACGTCCGCCGCGCGCGTCAGCAGGTTGTCTGCTAAGCAGTGGGCGACGGAGGCCGCCGCTTTGACGCTGCACGGCACGATGACCATGCCGTCGGTCTTGAATGACCCCGAGGCGATGGCCGCGCCGATGTCCTTGTTGTCGTAGTGGCGCGTGGCCAAGGCTAGGACGTCCTTCACCGCCCAGTCGGTCTCTTCTACGATGGTGCGCTTGGCCGGGTCCGACACGACCAGGTGCGTCTCCACGTCGGGCAGCCCGCGCAGGAGCTCGAGGAAGCGGATGCCGTAGACGGCGCCAGAGGCCCCGCTGATCCCGACCACGATGCGCTTCACAGCCTGAGCCTCCGCTTGTAGACCTCGTCGCGCGTCTTGTTGTAGAGGACTTCCCACTCTGCGCTGCCCTCGGGCGCCGGCCGCGAGTAGCTTCCGAGCGTCTTCCGGACCTCCTGGTCCACCGTCTCCTCGAGGCGGCCCTCGTCCTCGAGCACCCGGAAGATCTCGGTTCTCAAGTGAGTGCGGACCTTTTCGTCGGCGATCTGCCGGATGACGACGCCCTCGACGGCCGCGAGGTCACTAACGATGCGCTCGGCCAAGCCGAAGAGGCGCTCGCGGCTCATCCGCATCACAGGATGAACCCCCGCTCGCGGGAGAGCTTGGTTTTGGCCAGGGTGACGAGGCGCTTGTAGTCGGAGGCCGAGTCCTTGATCAGCTTGGCGTTTTCGAGGAGCAGGGCCTTGACCTCGGCCTCGATCTTCTCCTCGGCCAGGAAGTTCTCGGCCAGGATCTGGCGGACCACTTCCCGGGCCCGGGGCTCGTCCTTGATATCGGCGAGCTTCCGGGTGACCAGCCGCTTCACGACGGCCTCCGCCATCCTTCCCGCGATCTGGTCACGCCTGGACATAGGCCCGCTTGAGACTACACGCACGCCTCGGAAGGTGTCAAGCGAACTGGCCGAAAAATCGGCCAAATCCGGGCTTTTCAGGCCGGCAGAAGCACCCGGAAGCGCGAGCCCTTCCCCGGCAGGCTCTCGACCTCGACGAGGCCCCCATGGGCGTGGGCCAAGGCCCGGACGAGACTCAAGCCGAGGCCAAGCCCGGGGGCCGCCGCGGTCTCGGGGTGGGCGATCCGCACGTAGGGCTCGAAGATGCGAGGCAAGGCCTCGGCCGGGATGCCGACGCCATCGTCCTCGACGGCCAGCTCGACCAGGCCCGGCCGATCCGCCGCGGGTCTTGCCTGCACGAGGACGCGGCCGCCGCGCGGTGAGTACTTCACGGCATTGGACAGGAGGTTCTTGAGCATCCGGTCCACCGCATCGCGGTCGGCGCAGAGCGGCGGCAGCGACGCGGCCACGCTCAAGTCGAAGCGATGGAGCGCGTGCTGGCACGCGAAGACCTCGACATTGCACTCGACGAGCTCGCGGAGATCGAACGGCTCGCGGCGCAGCGAGAGCCCGCGGCCGGACTCGATCCGCGAGAGGTCGAGGAGATCGGCGACAATGCGCCCGAGGCGCTGCGACTCGGTCTGGACGTGGTGGAGATAGCGACGCGCGCGGTCGGGCGGCACGTCGCGGGCGAGGAGCAGCTCGCTGAACCCCTGGAGCGCGGTCAGCGGCGTGCGAAGCTCGTGCGAGACCACCGAGAGAAACTCGCTCTTGGCCTGGTCAATCTCGCGCAGCCGTTGCGTGGCCCGGGCGACTTTGTCCTCGAGCTCCTCGGCGAATCGCCGCTGGCGCTCCGTCAGCCGCGCGTTCTCGACCGCCAGCGCCACGTGGAGCGCCAGCGCCTGCGCGGCGCCGCGGGTGGAGGCTCCGAGATCCCTGTTTCGCTCGATGGTGAGCGTGCCCACCGGACCTTGTCCCGCGTCGAGCGGCAGGACGAGCCGCCGGCAGGGCGTCGCCGAACCGCTCGATGGGCTGTCCGCGGGCTGCGATGCGTCGGGAGCGCTCGCCGTCAGCGGGGCGCCGTCTCCTGCATCCAGGAGGAGCCTCACCCTGTCCACGCCGAGGGCCCGACGCGTGAGGGCGGCGACCTGGGCCAGCCGCGCGCCGAAGGTCGTCTCGCCGGCCAGGCTCCGCTGGATCTCGAGGAGGGCGCGGAGCTGGGCCCCGCGGCCGCGCGATTGATCGACCAGGCGGCCCACGGTCAGCCCCATCGCGAGCGGGATGGTGAGCGAGACGAGACCGTCTACTACGGGTCTCGACAGGCCGGCCCGCTCGATCAGGGGAAAGATCAAGGGCGCCTGGAGAAACCCGGCCAGGAGCCCGACCAGCGCGCCGCCGTGAGCGCCTCGGGCCCATGCGGCCCAGAGCGCCGGAAGCAGATAGAGGTGGCGCAGCGGCGATCCGTCGTCGCCTGTCCCTGCGGCGATGGCCGCAGCGATCAGCGCCACCAGTCCGAGCGGGCCCGCGATCACACGAAAAGCGCCCGGTAGGCGGCGAAGAAGGCGATCGTGGCGAAGTAGCCGGGCACGAGGCTGCCGCTCCACGCGCGTAGCGCGCAGCAGGCGAGCCCCAGAAGCGACAGGTAGAAGGTCGCGCCGGCCATGGCCTCGATCGCCTGAGGGAGCGCGGGGTCGAGGAGATAGCGGACGAGCGCGCACGCGGTAGAGACCACGGCGGCGGGCCAGAAACTCCACCGCCGCCAAAGGGCCGAGAAGATCGCGCCGCGGAAGAGCCACTCGGCCGTGAGCGCATTGACCCCGACGTCGTAGGCGAGCGCCGCCAGGTAGCGGCCTCCGTCGGGCACGGAGACCGCGTACCCCAGCGTGAGCGAAGCGGCGATGATCAGGTGAAGCCCGAGGAAGGTCCCCGCCGCCGCTCCCAGGAGGATGGCGCGCGGTGCGTGAGGTAGGCGCCAACCGATCCGCTCGAGATTACGGCGCCACGCGCCGGCGTCACGGGCGAGGACGAGCGGCACGAGCAGATACGCCAGCGCGCCCGCGAGAGAGACCCGGGCGGCCAGCGCGGCCAGGACGAGCGCCGCCGCCCCGCGGAGCGCCGGTCCGCGCCAGCCCTCCCGTCCGTCGAGAGCCACCACCCACCCGGCGGCGAGAAATCCCGCATGAAGCGACGCGCTGGCGAGCGCATGGCCGATCCCGCCCGCCGCGCCAAGCCCAGTCTCGGCCGCCAGGCCCGCGCCTACGCCCAGCGCCGCCGTGGCGGCGACCACGGCGAGCGGGCGCGCGATCGACGGCGCGCGCGCCGCCCGCTCAGTCTCGAACGGGCCAGTCAGGAGGCGCATGGGCGACCATGTCGGAGAAGAGCCTCGTGAGCCGCGCGTCGAGCGTACGCCCCGCCTCGGCCGCGAGCCGCTCGAGGGCCTCGGCGTGGGTCAGGCCGCGCCGGTACGGCCGCTCGGAAGTGAGCGCGTCGTAGACGTCGGCCACGGCGACAACGCGCGCGCCGAGCGGTATCGTCTCGCCGGAAAGCCCGTCGGGATAGCCGCTGCCGTCCTCGCGCTCGTGGTGATGGCGGACGATGAGGGCGCCCTCCGCGAAGGACTCGAGCGGCGCCACAATCTGGGATCCCGTGACCGGATGCCGCCGCATGACGGCCCATTCCTCCTCGGAGAGTGGCCCGGGCTTCCTGAGGATGTGCTCCGGCACGCCGATCTTGCCCAGGTCGTGGAGCAGACCGGACTGGGCGATCACTTCCGCCTGCCGCACGGTCAACCCCGCTTCGAGCGCGAGCCGGCGCGCCAGCGCCGCCACGCGGTCCGAGTGTCCGCGCGTATACTCGTCCTTGGCCTCGAGCGCGTTGGCCAGCCCGAGCAGGCTTTGGAGGATGGAACGCTGCAGCCGCCGGTGTGTCTTCTTGAGATCGACGGCGTAGGCGAGCGACTGCTGGTAGGCGGCGCGGAGCTTGTCGTGGGCGCGCACCGTCTCCTCCTCGCGCACCCGCGCCACCTCGTAGAGATTCTTGAGGTCGCGCGCGTAGGCCAGAGCCTGAGCCAGCGCTACGTCGGCCGCCACGACCGCGTCTCCGGCAGGAGCGCCTCGACGAGAGCCAGGAGCGCCAGCGGCGAGAATGGCTTGGTCAGGTACTCGTCGGCGCCGGCGCCGAGGCCGCGGGTTCGGTCTGCCTGCTGGCCGGCGGCCGTGAGCATGATGATGGGCGTGCGCGCGAAGGCGGGCTCACGCCTCAGCTGCCGGCATACCTCGAGGCCGTCGAGCCGCGGCATCTGCACGTCGAGGAGCACCAGGTCCGGCTTGATCCGGCGCGCGAGAATGAGCGCCTCGGCGCCGTCCGAGGCCTCGACCACCCGCACGTCGGCGTCTTCGAGCGTAAAGCGCACCAGTTCCACGATGGAGGGCTCGTCGTCCACTACCAGGATGGTCGTCATGGCCGCGTTGACTTGCGAGCGGCATGCCATGCGCGAGACCGTTATGCGGCGGAGGGTTGCGTAGCGGCGGGCGCCGCTTCTGCCTCGGGAACTGGGCGGTCAGACGTTCCGGCTGCACCGCCTGCGGGGCATGCCGCTACTGCGACTGGGAGCGCGAAGCCACGAGTAGGCGCGTCAGGGCGCGGGCCAGGGCCGTCAGCGCGCGGGCGAAATCGATCTCCGCCGCGGAGCCGTCGGGGCCCTTGCCCTGCAGGCGCATCTCGGCGCGCTGGCGGGCGCTCTCGGCACGCTCCCGGTCGATCTCCTCCGGCCGCTCCGCGTGGTCGGCCAGGATGATCACGCGCTCGGGGCGCACCTCGGCGAACCCGCCCGCCACGGCCAGGTGGTGCTCCTGCTGGCCGCTGCGATAGACCACCTCTCCGGGAGCCAGCGTGGTCAGAAAGGCCGCGTGTCCGGGCAGGACGCCAAAGTAACCCTCGACGCCCGGCGCGACAACCTCGTCAACCTCGGCGGTGACGAGCATCCGCGTCGGAGTCGCGAGCTCGAAGAGCATTCTACTCAGCGTCTCGGCTCGAACGACATTACTTCACTTCGGCCATCTTGCGGGCCTTCTCGCGCGCTTCCTCGATGCCGCCGACCATGTAGAACGCCTGCTCGGGCAGGTCGTCGCAGAGGCCGTCCACGATCTCTTTGAAACCCTGGATCGTGTCGGCGAGCTTGACGTAGCGCCCCGGCTGGCCGGTGAAGGTCTCGGCCACGTGGAACGGCTGCGAGAGGAAGCGCTGGATCTTGCGGGCGCGCGACACGGTGAGCTTGTCCTCGTCGGAGAGTTCTTCCATGCCGAGGATGGCGATGATGTCCTGGAGGTCCTTGTAGCGCTGGAGTATCAACTGCACGGCACGGGCGATTGCGTAGTGCTCGGCGCCCAGGATGACCGGGTCGAGGATCCGCGAGGTCGAGGCGAGCGGATCGACGGCGGGGTAGATCCCCAGCTCGGCGATCTGGCGCGAGAGCACCGTCGTCGCGTCCAGGTGGGCGAACGCCGCCGCGGGCGCCGGGTCGGTGATGTCATCGGCCGGCACGTAGATCGCCTGCACCGAGGTGATGGATCCCTTCTTGGTCGACGTGATGCGCTCCTGGAGCGCGCCCATCTCCGTGCCGAGCGTGGGCTGGTAGCCGACGGCCGAGGGCATGCGGCCGAGGAGCGCGGAGACTTCGGAGCCCGCCTGGGTGAAGCGGAAGATGTTGTCGATGAAGAGGAGGACGTCCTGGCCCTCTTCATCGCGGAAGTATTCGGCGGAGGTCACGCCCGTGAGCGCCACGCGCAGGCGCGAGCCCGGCGGCTCGGTCATCTGGCCGAAAATGAGCGCCGTCTTCTCGAGGACGCCCGACTCCTTCATCTCGTGGTAGAGGTCGTTACCCTCGCGGGTGCGCTCCCCTACCCCGGCGAAGACGGAGATGCCGCCGTGCTGTTTCGCGATGTTGTTGATGAGCTCCATGATGAGCACGGTCTTGCCGACGCCGGCGCCGCCGAAGAGACCCGTCTTGCCGCCTTTCGTGTACGGCTCGAGCAGGTCCACGACCTTGATGCCGGTCTCGAACATCTCGACCTTGGTCGATTGCTGCTCGAAGGAGGGCGCCGGCCGGTGGATCGGCCGGGTCTTGGTCGCCGTGAGCGGCCCCGCCTTGTCCACGGCTTCACCCGTGATGTTGATGATGCGTCCCAGCGTCTCCTTGCCCACGGGAATCGTGATCGGCTGCCCCGTGTCGTTGACCGGCATGCCGCGCGTCAGCCCGTCGGTCGCCGCCATGGCGACGGCGCGAACACGGCCTTCGCCCAGGTGCAGCGCCACCTCGAGGACGAGCTTGGCCGAGTATGCGAAGACGTCGGTGCTGCCCGCGTTGGGCACCTCGAGCGCGTTGTAGATGGCCGGCAGCTTGCCGGGCTCGAACTCGACGTCGACCACCGGGCCGATGACCTGGACGATCTTGCCTTGGCTCATGACCGATCCTTTCTCTGCTTCTCGCTACGCTTCGACTGACTGGCGAAGGGCTTCCGCCCCGCCGACGATATCCAGGAGCTCCTTGGTGATGCGCTCCTGGCGGGCCTTGTTGTACTGAATGGTCAGGATATTGATCATCTCGCGGGCGTTCTTGGTCGCGGACTCCATAGCCGTCATGCGCGCGCCGTACTCGCCGGCCACCGACTCCATGAGCGCCCGGTGGACCTGCGTGGTCACGTGGCGCGGCAGGAGCGAGGCCAGGATGGCCTCGGGACCGGGCTCGTAGAGGTACTCCTCCTGCGGCCCCGCGTCCTCGCCGCCGCCATCCTCGGCCTCGATCGGCAGGAGCTGCTGGCGCACGGGGCGCTGCACGGCGACCGAGCGGAACTCGTTGTACAGGAGGTGGACCTCGTCCATCTCCTCCGCGAGGTAGTCCTGCATGAGCCCGCCCGCCAGCTCCTGGGCATGGGAATAGGCCAGCCGGTCGAAGAAGCCCAGCATCTCGGTCTTGACCGTGAACTGGCGGCGGCGGTAGAAATCGCGGGCCTTCTTGCCCACCACGACGAGCGTTACCGAAGCCTCCTCGGCCCCGCGCAGGAAGCGCAGCGACTCGCGGAGGATGTTGGAATTGAACGCGCCGCAGAGCCCCTTGTCCGCCGTGATGATCACGAGCCGCTTGCGCCCCGCATCGCGCCGCGCGAGCAGCGGATGGATCTCGTCTCCAGAGTGTCCGGCGAGACCTCCGAGGAGCTCACGCATCTTCGCCGCGTACGGGCGCGCCGCGAGGATGCGCTCCTGCGCGCGGCGAAACTTCGACGCGGCCACGAGCTTCATGGCCTTCGTGATCTTCTGCGTCGACTGGACGGATCGGATCCGCCGCTGGATGTCCCGGAGCGTCGCCATGGGTCGGGAGCCTTACGCCGCCTTGATGCCCCGCGCGACGATGAACTCCGCCTTCGCCTCGTTGATCGCTGCCGTCAGCGCGTCTCGGAGCTCGTCCGTCAGTTCCTTCTTGTTCGCGATGTCGGGCAGGAGCTTCGGGTGCTTGCGCTCGAGGTGCGGGTAGAGGAACTCCTCGA
Source organism: Candidatus Rokuibacteriota bacterium (assembly GCA_030647435.1). NCBI lineage: Bacteria > Candidatus Rokuibacteriota > Candidatus Rokuibacteriota bacterium. The sequence goes on along the minus strand of JAUSJX010000131.1, from coordinate 24,027 downwards.
AGGGCCGCACCTGCTCGACCGGCAGGTCGTCCATGAGGCCCTGGCCGCCGGCGAAGATGATGGCGATCTGTCTCTCGATCGGCAGCGGGGCGTACTGCCCCTGCTTGAGCAGCTCCACCATGCGCCCGCCGCGGGCCAGCTGCTGGAGCGTCGCCTTGTCGAGGTCGGAGCCGAACTGCGCGAAGGCCGCGAGCTCGCGGTACTGGGCGAGGTCGAGACGGAGCTTGCCGGCGATCTGGCGCATAGCCTTGATCTGCGCCGATCCGCCGACGCGCGAGACCGACAGACCCACGTTCACGGCCGGCCGCATGCCCGAGTAGAACAGGTCGGACTCGAGGTAGATCTGGCCATCCGTGATCGAGATGACGTTGGTTGGGATGTAGGCCGACACGTCTCCCAGCTGCGTCTCGATGATCGGCAGCGCCGTCAGCGACCCGCCGCCCAGCTGGTCGTTGAGCTTGGCCGCGCGCTCGAGGAGCCGCGAGTGGAGGTAGAAGACGTCGCCCGGGTATGCCTCGCGTCCCGGCGGCCGGCGCAGCAGTAGCGACATCTGCCGGTAGGCCGTAGCGTGCTTGGAGAGATCGTCGTAGATGCACAGCGCGTGGCGGCCCGAGTCCCGGAAGAACTCCGCTATGGCGCAGCCCGTGTACGGCGCCAAGTACTGGAGCGCCGCCGGCTCCGACGCCGAGGCCACGACGACGGTGGTGAAGGCCATGGCGCCTGTGTCCTCGAGAACTTTCACGACCTGTGCGACCGTGGAGCGCTTCTGGCCGATCGCCACGTAGAAGCAGAAGACGTCCTGCCCCTTCTGGTTGATGATCGTGTCCACGCCGATGGCGGTCTTGCCCGTGCCGCGGTCGCCGATGATGAGCTCGCGCTGGCCGCGCCCGATCGGGATCATGGCATCGATGGCCTTCAGTCCCGTTTGGAGCGGCTGCTTGACGCCGGCCCGGTCAACGACGCCGGGGGCGTAGCGCTCGAGCGGCCGGAACTCCTTGGACGCGATCGGGCCCTTGCCGTCCACAGGCTCGCCGAGGGCGTTGACGACGCGGCCGGTCAGCGCCTCGCCGACGGGCACCTGGGCGATGCGCTTCGTGCGCGTGACGGTGTCGCCCTCCTTGATGAGGATGTCGGAGCCGAGCAGCACGGCGCCGACGGTATCCTCTTCGAGGTTCAGCACGAGACCGAAGACGTCGCCCGGGAACTGGAGCAGCTCGCCGGCCATGGCGCCCTGGAGTCCGTAGATGCGGGCGATGCCGTCGCCCACCTCGATGACGCGGCCGGCTTCCTTGAGGTCGACCTCGGCCTCGTAGCCCTGGAGCTGCCGCTTGATGATCTCGCTGATCTCTTCCGCCTTGATCATGCTATCCCCTCACCAGCCGCTCGCGCATGCGCGCGAGCTGCCCGTCGAGACTGCCGTCGAGAATGAGACTGCCGACCCGGGCGACAAAGCCGCCCAGGAGATTCGTGTCCACGGTTTCCTCGAGGATGATCTGCTTGCCGAGCTCGGTCTGGAGGCGCCGGGCGAGCTGGTCCTTCTCGGCATCGGTCAGCGCCACGGCCGTCCTGACCTGGGCGCGAACCCGGCCGAGGGCGGCGTCCGCGAGGTCTTGATAGGCGGCAACGATGGCCGCCAGGTGGTCCAGGCGGCCGCGCTCGGCGACGAGCGCCACGAAGTCCTGGACGAGCTTGCCGCACCCCGCCCGCTGGGCGAGCGTCAGGGCGGCCGCGCGACGGTCCCCCGGCTTGATCCACGGCCGGGCGAGCACGTCGACGGCCTGGCGGTTGGCCTGGAAAACGTCGAGAAGGGCGGCGAGCTCACGTCCCGCGGCTTCCCCTGCCCCGGCTTCGGAAGCCGCCGCGTGCAGCGCTTTCGCGTAGCGGCGGGCGGTTCCCTCCTGGGCGCGCATCGGAGCTAGTTCTTCTGGCCCATGCGAGCGAGGGCGTCGTCGACGACGCGGCGGTGATCGGCGTCGTTGAGGCTCTTCTTGATGAGCCGCTCGGAGACCGCGATGGCGAGGTCGGCAACCTCCTGGCGAAGCTCCTGGCGCGCGCGGCGGACGTCCTGGTCCATTTCCTGCCGCGCGCTGGCGACGAGGCGTGCCGCCTCGGCGCGCGCCGCGTCGACCAGGCGCCGCTGCTCGTCGGCCGCGTCCTTGAGGGCCGTGGCGCGGATGCCCTGCGCCTCGGCGTGCGCGGCCTGGATCTTCGCGGCGAATTCGTCCCGCTCCTTCCGGGCCTCGGCCCGCGCCGCCTGGGCTTCGTCGAGCGATTTCTGGATGGCCTGGGTGCGCTCGTCCATCTTCGCCAGGAGCGGCTTGTAGAGCAACTTGGTCAATAGGATTAGCAGGATGAGGAAGTTGACGGCCTGGATGATGAGGGATTTGTCCAGGCTGATGAGCCCGCCCTCTCCCCCGCCTGAGGCGAAGGCTACTGCAGGCACGAGACCCGCGAGGACGCATGCGATGGCCCAAGAGCGTGCGAAGGCTATGCTACGACGCATCGTGAATTCTCCGGCTGCGAGATATTGTGAAATAAGGGACAAACGTTAGACGTGTATCACGCCGAGAGGAAAACTGTCAAGCGGCTTCGTGGCTTCGGGCCGCGATAACGCCGCCGCCCACGACGAGGTCGCCCTGGTAAAAGACGACCGATTGACCCGGCGCCGGCGCCCACTGGGGCGCCTCGAATCGCACTAGGACCCCCTGCCCGCAAGGCCTGATGGTCGCGGGAGCGGGCTTGTGGCGGTGGCGAATCTGGGCCGTTACCTCGAGCGGGCCCTCGAGCCCGTCGATGGCGATCCAATTGACCTGCTCGGCCACGAGCGTGTCCACCTCGACCTCCCGCGCCTCGCCCACCACCACCGCGTTGCGCGCCGGATCGAGCGCGGTGACGTAGAGCGTGCGCCCAGTCGCGAGCCCCAGGCCGCGGCGCTGGCCAACCGTAAACGCCGCCAGCCCCTCGTGCTGGCCGAGCACGCGGCCACCTCCATCCACGATCGGGCCTGGTCTGAAGGCCTGCGGGATTCGGCGACGGAGAAAGCCCCGATAGTCGTCGTCCGGGATGAAACAGATCTCCTGACTCTCAGCCTTGTCGGCGGTGACGAGTCCCAGCGCTCGCGCGCGGTCGCGTACCTCCGCCTTGGTGAGGTCGCCGACGGGAAAGCGCGCGGCGCCGAGCTGGGATTGCGAGAGCGGCCAGAGAAAATCCGATTGGTCCTTCTGGGTGTCGACACCGCGCCAGAGAAGATGGCGGCCCGTCGCCGGATCATGCGTGATCCGCGCGTAGTGCCCCGTTGCGACCGCCACCGCGTCCCAGGCGCGGGCGCGCGCGAGCAGCGAGCCGAACTTGACCTCCCGGTTGCAGACGGTGCACGGCACGGGCGTCCGGCCCGCCTCGTACTCGCGCGCGAAGTCGTCGATCACGGTGCGGTCGAACTCCGCCTCACTGTTCAGGAGGTAGTAGGGGATGCCGAGCCGGCGCGCGACCTGGCGCGCGTCGTCCACCGTCGCGGGCGAGCAACAGCTGCCGAAGCGCTGGGACGCCTCCGTGGCCGGCTGCCACGGCCACACGCGCAGCGTGACGCCCACCACGTCGACGCCCTGCTCGACGAGGACCGCGGCTGCGACCGAGGAGTCGACGCCTCCCGAGAGTCCGACGACGATGCGCTCGGCCATAAATTCAGTCTACGCGATCTAGCCGCGGCGGCCGGTGATCAGCTCGGTCAGGCGCTCGAGGTCCTCGGCCGAGGTGTACGTGATCTCGATGCGCCCGGCGCGTTCGCTTCCGACCAGCCGCACGCGCGTGGCGAGGGTCTCCCGCAGCGAATCCTCGAGGGCGGCGATCTCCGCCGAGCGGCGCCCGGCGCGGCGCGGCGCCTGACGCTGCTTGCGCTGGACGCCCTCCTCGGTCGCGCGGACCGACCAGGAGTGGGCGAGGATCTCCTCGCGGAGCTTGAGCTGCTCGGCAGGGGAGGCGAGCGAGAGGAGGGCGCGCGCGTGGCCCATGGTCAGCCGCCCCGCGCGAAGATCGGCCTGAATCAGCTCGGGGAGCTTGAGCAGGCGCAGGCAATTGGCGACGGTGCTGCGGTCCTTGCCGACGCGCTGGCCGAGCTCGTCCTGCGTCCACGCGAACTCGGTGAGAAGACGCTGATAGGCTTCCGCCTCTTCCATCGGGTTGAGGTCCTCGCGAAGCAGGTTCTCGACGAGCGCCAGCTCAAGCGTTTCAGCATCGGTGGCTTCACGGACCACGGCCGGGATGTGACTCAACCCGGCCATCTTTGCAGCTCTCCATCTCCGTTCGCCGATGACGATCTCGAATTGCTGACCATGCCGCCTTACAACCACAGGCTGGAGAACACCGGAGCGCTTCACTGACTGCGAAAGGTCACGTAAACCCTTATCATCAAAGGCTTTTCTTGGCTGTCTTGGATTGGCGACTATGCTGTCGATTGGTAGTTCCTGGACCATGGATGCCCCTGTCTCAGCGGCTGGGCCAGGGGAGGAGGACAAGAGAGCTCCGAGGCCTCGTCCCAAGCCATGCTTAGCGTTCATGGGCAAGAACCTCCTTGGTCAACTCGAGATAGGCTGTTGAGCCCGGGGAGCGGAGATCGTAAAGCATGATGGGCTTGCCGTGGCTTGGCGCCTCGGTGATCCGTATGTTCCTCGGGATTATCGTCTGCATGACCTGGCTTCGCAGATGCCCCTGGACCTCGCTCTTCACCTGGGATGCCAGACTTGTTCGGCTGTCGAACATGGTGAGAACGACCCCTTCAATCTCAAGGTTCGGATTGAGCTTCTCCTTGACTAGGCCGATAGTGCGAAGGATATGGGCCAAGCCTTCCATCGAATAGTACTCGCACTGGAGTGGCACTAAGGCCCGGTCAGCTGCGGTCAGGGCATTGAGGGTGAGCAGGCCCAGGGAAGGGGGGCAGTCGATGATGATGAAATCATAGCTTCCCTTGACGGGCGCCAGCGCCTGCTTCAGCCGCTTCTCGCGGTCATCCGCCGCTACCAGCTCGATCTCGGCCCCCACGAGGTCAATGTCGGAAGGTACCAGCCCGAGAAACTCTAAATCAGTCCCGATTCTGGCATCCTCGATCCGCACCCCTTCAAGGAGGACGTGGTAGATGGTCCGCTGGAGCCCGGCCTTGTCTACGCCCAGCCCCGTCGTCGCGTTGCCCTGGGGATCAAGGTCAATGAGAAGTGTCCGCCGCTCTGCCAGACCGAGCCCAGCGGCGAGGTTCACAGCGGTAGTCGTCTTTCCCACTCCGCCTTTTTGGTTCGCTACCGCGATAATCCTGCCCAAAAGGCCTCCCCACGGTGTTCCACGTGAAACAGCCCAACCCTCGTTCCACGTGGAACAATAACGAAGCCATCAACGAGAATCAATCGCCCTTTGTCCCCATGAAGAACGTCCTAGACATGCCTATCTTGGGAAACTCGGCCCTCTTCCACTCCGACTGGCCCTTCCACATGACCTTCGACAGGGCAGCTCCAACAACTGGAGGACCCGAGGCAAGGAGGCTGCCCCCGGGCCTCAAGTAGGTCATCGCTGTCTCGATCAGCTCCACCCCAAGACCTACCGCTCTGGTCAGTACAAAGTCAAATTTTCCTTCTAATTCAGGTACTTCTATCACTATATCCTCGGCTCTTCCATGGCACACCACGATGTCCGACATGCCGAGCTCACGGGTAAGAGCATGGAGGAAGGACACCGGTTTGCGCTTCGATTCGATAAGAGTGAGCGACAAGCCCGGCTCCACCATGCGAAGGGGGACGCCCGGAATCCCCGCTCCCGCTCCGATGTCCAGGACTCGAAGCGGCCCCTTAGGCAGGAACGCCCTGAAGAGCAGCGAATCGAGAAAGAGCCCTCGCCCGATCTCCGCCCGCGTCTTGAGCGCCGTGAGGTGATGCGTCCGGTTCCAGAGGATCAGCAGATCGGCGTAGCGCCCGAAGGCGTTGCGCTCCACCAGCGTCGCGGCTCTGCCCAGGAGAACAGGGAAGGCCTTGAAGAGTTGCTCGAGGGAGTCGGTCGCCGGGCGGGCCACGCGGTTACTGGAGCGGCCCCGCGGCCAGCGCCAGGCTCACGCCTTCTTCTGCGCGCGCGCGCCGGGCTTGGCGGGCGCTCCGCCGCGCTCCATGTAGCGCTGCTGGGCGATCTGGAACACGTTGGAAAGCGTCCAGTAGAGGACCAGCCCCGACGGCAGATTGAGGAACATGAAGGTGAAAACGACCGGCATGAGCAGCATCATCTTCGCCTGGCGTGGATCACCCATCGTGGGCGTCATCTTCTGCTGGACGAACATGGACACGCCCATGAGGATCGGCAGCACGTACGTCGGGTCCTGAGCCGCCAGGTCGCAGATCCAGAGATCCATACCGAAGAGCCGGCCGAAGCAGATGAACGGGGCGTTCTGCATCTCGACAGCCACGGAGAGCGCGACGTAGAGGGCGTAGAAGACGGGGATCTGCACGACCATCGGCAGGCATCCGCCGAGCGGATTGACCCTATGCTCCCGGTAGAGCTCCATGGTTTCGCGCTGGATCCGCTGCGGGTCGCTCTTGTACTTGGAGCGCAGCGCGTTGATCTGCGGCTGCAGCGCCTGCATCGCTTTCATCGAGCGCAGGCTCTTGATGGTCAGCGGGAAGAAGATCACCTTGGTGAGCACGGTGAGCAGGACGATGGCGACGCCGTAGTTGTGCGTATAGCCATTGAACCAGCGCAAGAGCCATAGGATGGGGACGGCGATCCACTCCATCGGCAGGCCGCCATAGCTCTGGGGCAGGGGGAAACCGCCGAAATGGACCGCCTTCTCGAGCCCGAAGCCGAGGGCCTTCAGCCGGTCATATTCCTTGGGGCCGACATAGACGAGCACGCGCCCGTCCCAGCTCTTGCCGGGCTCAAGAGTGGGAAGCGCGGCCCGAACGGCGACCAGGGCGGTGTCACCAGTTTTGCCCTCGGCCAGCTTGAATCCCGGCGTCTGGGGCACGAGCGCGGCCAGGTACCATTCGCTCTCGAGGCCGATCCACTGGCCGTCGTCGATGAGGTCCGCGATCTTCGCGATGTCCTCGTGCACGGCATGTCCATTGACCGCCCGCACGACGCGCGTCGGGTGCTGCCCCTGGAATTTCTGCGTGACGTCCTTCGGCCACGTGAGCGGCGCGCTCCACCCGATGACGATCTCCGCGGCCTGCGCGGCGCGGCCCCGGTTCTCGACGCGCAGCACTCGCTCCACGTCGTAGCCGTCCGCGCGGAAGCGAAGCGTCTCGGTGATGCGGAGCCCGAAGCCGTCGTCTCCCACGAGCGTGATTTCGCCGCGTGCCGCGGCCCGGCCCAGGTCCAAGGCCTCGGGGGACAGCGAGAAATCCACGATGCGCGGCGGCTGGCCGGCGCGCTCGATGGTGATCCCTCTCGGCCCCATCTGGCCCGGCACGATCATCGGCTTGAGCCCCCGGTAGTCGAGCTCCCAGGCGCTCAGGTCTCCGCCGCGGCTCGAGACCTGGGCCTTGTACAGCGGCCCGTCCACCCGAGCCGTCCGGAGCGGCACTGCCGCCACAGGCACGGGCGACGGCACTGCGGCCGCTGCCGGGGTCGACGCCGGGACTGGAGCAGGAGAGGCGACAGGCTTCGGTCCGGGCGCCTCCGCCTTGGGAGGCGGCGGAGTCTCAGGCGAGTGCATGAAGAACGTCTGGTACGCGATGAGGAGCCCCGCCATCAGCAGGGCTGCGATGATCGCTCGCTTCTCCATCAGGCCCGCGTCTTCTTCAAGATCGACGCCCCTCACTCGGGCGTGTCAGCGCATCGGGCGGCGGATCATACCCGCCCGGATTGAAGGGATGGCATCGCGCGAGACGCCGCAGCGCCAGCCAGCCTCCCCGGATGACTCCGTGGCTGGACAGCACCTCGCGCGCGTACTCCGAGCAGCTCGGCTGAAAACGGCAGGCGGCTGGCAGGAGCGGCCGCAGCAGCAGCTGATAGCCCCGCACGACCCCGCAGGCGATGCGAGCGCCGACGCTCATTCGCCAGCGTTCCGGCTCGCGGCCGCGTGCGCGTGCGCCATCTCGGCCCGGAGCTCGTCGATCGGCGCCTCGAGTGCCCATGCGCGCGCCACGAAAACCGCGTCCACACCACGCAGCTTCGCCGGCCCGAGCCCGCGGTACGCCGCGCGGAGCCTCCGCCGCGCGCGGTTGCGCCGGACGGCGCCCCGGATCTGCCGGCTCACCGCGAAGCCTGCGCGCGCAGGACCGCCGCGCGGCACCCACAGAAGCACAAAGGCGCGCCGCTCCTCTCGCCGGCCCTGCTGAAAGACCGCCTGGATCTCACTGGCGCGCCTGAGGCGGGCATCCCGGGAAAGTCCGAGCGCCCCGACGGCTCGGCTCACAACAGCACCGTTAGACGGTGAGACGCTTGCGTCCCTTCGCGCGGCGGCGCTTGAGGACCTTCCGCCCGCCCGGTGTCTTCATCCTCTCCCGGAATCCGTGCGTCTTCTTCCGGCGGCGCTTGTTCGGCTGGTACGTCCGCTTCATGGAGAAACTCCTTCCGTCGGTCGTTGAACCCGCGTAGTGTACTGACGGCCCTCTGGCAAGTCAAGGCACGGACCCTCTTGCGAGCGTGTTTCGCGATGTGGTAACGTGCCGTCCTCTCGCTTCCCGCGATTTTCGGAATGGCCGGAGACACGCCGGGGAAGCGGCTCGCATCACGTGAGGTTGCTGCTGCGCTTTCATCCGAACCAGATGACACGTAGGCTGTCGGCTTCGCTTGCTTCGCTCGCAACACACCGCGGTCACGGTAGCACCCTCCGTTATCCACACCTGTGGATAACTCTGTGTGTAACTCATTTCAGCCCCGTTCCCGTGCGACTTTAGCGATGCTCGAATCCCTGTGGAGCCGCATGCTCATCGCCTTGGCGACCAAGGTACCCCCGGCGGCGCTCGACTCATGGCTCCGCCCATGCCGGCTGACGGCCGTCGAGGGCGACCACATCAAGATAGCCGCGCCGAACACGTACACGCGCGACTGGCTCCACCAGCACCACACCGAATCGCTCCAAGCCGCGGCCCGCGAAGTCCTCGGCGGCAACCCGCGCGTCTCGCTCGACATCGACCGCGAGGCTCCTTCTCCCGCCGCCGAGCCGAATGAAAGCGCGCCGCCCGTCGCGGCACCGGGTCTCTCCGTCCGCTACACCTTCGACTCGTTCGTGGTCGGCAACTCGAACCAGTTCGCCCAGGCCGCTTGCCAGGCCGTCGCCGAGCTGCCGTCGCGCGCCTACAACCCGCTGTTCATATACGGCGGAGTGGGTTTGGGCAAGACCCACCTCCTCCACGCGGTCGGTCACCAGATCGCCCGGCTCTATCCGCATCTGCGCCTCCTCTACCTCTCGTCGGAACGCTTCACCAACGATCTCATCAACGCCATCCGCTACGACAGGACGGCGGAGTTCCGCGCCAAGTACCGCACCATCGACCTGCTCCTGATCGACGACATCCAGTTCATCTCGGGCAAGGAGCGGACCCAGGAAGAGTTCTTCCACACGTTCAACGACCTCTACGAGGCCCGCAAACAGATTGTCGTGTCCTCCGACTCGGCGCCCAAGGAGATCCCCGACCTCGAAGAGCGCCTCCGCTCGCGCTTCGAGTGGGGCCTGATCGCCGACATCCAGCCGCCCGACTTCGAGACGCGGGTCGCGATCCTCAAGAAGAAAGCGGAGATCGAGCGGGTCCGCCTCCCGGACGACGTCGCCTACCTCATCGCCGGCCGCATCAAGGCCAACATCCGAGAGATCGAAGGCTCGCTCACCCGGATGATCGCCTTCTGCTCGCTCTCCGGCCGCGACATGAGCGTGGAGCTCGCCCAGGAGGTCCTGGCCGATCTCTGGGGCGAGGAGGAGCGCGTCATTACCATGGAGCACATCCAGCGGAAGGTCGCCGAGTTCTTCGGGATCAAGCTCTCGGACATGCGCGCCAAGAACCGCACCAAGTCGGTTGCTTTCCCGCGCCAGATCGCCATGTACCTCTCGCGCCAGCTGACTCACTCGTCGCTCAGCGATATCGGGCGCGCCTTCGGCGGTAAAGACCATACGACAGTCATCCACGCGGTCTCCAAGCTTCAGCTCCTGATCCAGGAAGACCCAAAGCTCAAACAGACCATCGACGCGCTCACCCAGGGGATTACCCTGTGATCCACCGTCGTCCCCATGGTCCGCGCGGCGTTGTCCACCGAGCCGTGGATGGTTCATCTTCTGGCGTATCAGCCCCTTGCGCGTCGTCCACAGCGTCCACCGCCACGACGTCTACTATGACGACGACCTTCTCTCTTTCTTCCTCCAACAACGGAGATTGACATGGAAGTCCATGTGGACCGGGATGCCTTCCTCAAGGGTCTCCAGATGGTTCACAACGTGGTTGAGCCTCGGCAGACCTTGCCGATTCTGGCGAACGTGCTGCTCGAGAGCGAAGGGGAGACGCTGCGGCTGACCGCGACCGACCTCGAGGTCGGCGCGCGGGTTTCGGTGCCGGCCAAGGTTCCGTCGGCCGGCTCGATCACGCTCTCGGCGCGAAAACTCCTCGAGATCGTCAAGGAGCTGCCGGCCGCGCCGCTCACCTTGAAGGTCCAGGACAATGCGTGGGTCGCGCTGCGGTGCGGCGGGGCCTCGTACAAGCTGGTCGGCCTGAGCGCGGCGGATTTCCCGGCCGTGGCAACGGGGGCAGCGGCGGCGGCGTGGATCACGCTCGACGGCAAGCTCTTGCGGGATATGCTGGCGCAGACGATCTTTGCGGTCTCACACGACGAGAGTCGCTACGCGCTGAACGGGGTGCTCTTCGCCGTGCAGGAACGTGAGATCAGGATCGTAGCCACGGACGGCCACCGGCTCGCGCTGGCGGTGCGGCCGTTGGCGAGCGCGGGGGCGGCAGTCTCGGGCATCGTGCCGCGCAAGGCCGTGCAGGAGATCGCGCGCATCGTCGGCTCCGGCGAGGACGTCCAGGTGGCCATCAGCGAGAACCAGTTCATCTTGCAGATGCCCAACGTCCTCCTGATGGCGCGGCTCATCGAGGGCACGTTCCCGAACTACGAGCAAGTCGTTCCGAAGGCGCATCCGCATCGGATTACGGTCTCCCGAGGCGCGTTGACGGCGGCGCTCCGGCGGGTGTCGGTGCTGTCGGAGGAGCGGACCAAGCCCGTGAAGTTCACGCTTTCCCCGGGGTTGCTGAAGCTCACCGCTTACAGCCCGGATTTCGGCGAAGCCGAGGAGCAGATGGAGGTGCCGTACGCAGGGGAGGAGATGACGATCGGATTTAATTCGCGCTACGTGCTGGACGCTCTGGGCGCGCAGGGGGCGGAGCAGGTCGTGATGGAGCTCAAGGACGGATTGAGTCCCGGAATTATCAAAAGCTTCGAGGAGGAAGGATCGCTCTGTGTTATCATGCCTATGAGAATTTGACATTCTCATGGGGGCAGAGATCGGGTGCTCATCCAGTGGATTACGATCGCTGAATTCCGTAGTTATCGTTCTCTCTCCTTCAGTCCCGCCCCCGGCCTCAACGTCCTGAGCGGACCCAACGCCCAGGGGAAAACCAATCTCCTGGAGGCGATGGGGCTCCTGCTCGTGGGACGCTCCTTCCGCGGCGCAAAGCCTGCGGATCTTCTCCGCTGGGGAGCCGACGGGGCGTCGCTGAGCGGAGCCGTGGTGCGCGGCAATGTCATGCGCGAGATCCGGCGCGGCGTCACGCAGCGCGAGGACGGCGGGTGGGTCGTGACGGGCGAGGGGTGCCCGTGGGCGCGCGCCATCCCCTTCGGCTGGCAGGATCTGGCCATTCTTACCGGCGGACCCCAGGCCCGGCGGAACTTTCTCGACGGCTTTGCGGCCAAGGTTCATCCGGCGCATGCGGCGGCCCACAATCGCTACCGGCAGATCCTGGGGCGGCGCAACCTCCTCCTCCAGCGCGGGCAGTATGAGCAACTCCAGCCCTGGGACGAGCAGTTGGCGAAGACCGGAGTCGAAATCCTCGCGCGGCGGCGCCAGGCCGTGGCCGCCCTCGAGGGCGAAGTCGCGAGCCTCTATCCGGAGCTGGCGGGGACGGACCAGACGGTCCGACTCGAGTATCGGTCCGCGCTTGGTTCGGCGGCGACGGAAGGGGAGTTTCTCGAAGCGCTGGCGGCGCGCCGTGAAGACGAGATGCGCCGGCGGTCTACCCTCGTCGGACCGCACCGGGACGATCTCGCGGTGGAGCTGGACGGTCACGACATGCGGAATTTCGGCTCGCGCGGCCAACAGAGGCTCCTGGTGCTGGCGCTGCGCCTGGCCGAGGCCGGGCCGGTGGAGGTCGCCGTCGGGAGCCCGCCCGTCCTGCTGCTCGACGATGCGCTGTCCGAGCTCGATCCCGACGTGCAGGGGCGCGTGCTGCGGCACGCCACCCGGAGCGGGCAGGTCTTTCTGACGACCGCGGAGCCGGGGCTGCCCGAGGCGGGCGGCGCGGCATGGTGGGACGTGAAAGGGGGCATCGTGGCTGAATCCATGGGCGCAGTTGTCGGGGGGACGGCGTGAGCGCCGAAACCTATACCGCGAGCGACATCAAGGTCCTCGAGGGGCTCGAGGCCGTCCGCAAGCGCCCAGCCATGTACATCGGGGACACGGGCGCCTACGGGCTCCATCACCTTGTCTACGAGGCGGTGGACAACGCCGTGGACGAGGCCATGGGCGGCTACTGCGACAGCATCAAGGTCATTCTCCACTCCGACGGCTCGTGCTCGGTCGGCGACAACGGGCGCGGCATCCCGGTGGACACGCATAAGGAGACGGGCAAATCGGCGGCCGAGGTGGTCCTCACGGTGCTCCACGCCGGCGGCAAGTTCGAGCACTCCGCGTACAAGGTGTCGGGGGGCCTGCACGGCGTCGGCATCTCGGTGGTCAACGCGCTCTCCGAGTGGCTCGAGCTCGAGAGCCGGCGGGGCGGCAAGGTCTGGACGCAGCGCTACGAGTATGGCGCGCCTCAGGGCGACCTCGCGCCGGGCGAGAAGACCTCGAAGCACGGCACCGTCATTCGCTTCAAGCCCGACGTGAAGATTTTCGAGGAGACCGCGTTCTCCTTCGACACGCTGTCGAACCGCCTGCGCGAGATGGCCTTTCTCAACAAGGGCCTCAAGATCGTCATCGAGGACGAGCGCGATGAGCGCACGCACACGTTCCTCTACAAGGGCGGCATCATCGAGTTCATCAAGCACCTGAACCAGAACAAGACGCCCGTCCACCCCAAGGTGCTCTTCTTCGAGGGCAAGAAGGACAACATCGAGGTCGAGGTGGCGCTGCAGTACAACGACGGTTACCAGGAGAGCGTCTTCTCTTTCGCCAACAACATCAACACGCGCGAAGGCGGGACGCACCTGACGGGCTTCCGCGCCGCGCTCACGGGCCAGATATCGACCTATGCCCAGGCGCAGGGCTACCTCAAGACATTCAAGGGAGCGGTCACGGGCGATGACGTGCGCGAGGGTCTGACGGCCGTCGTCTCGGTGCGCATCCCGGATCCACAGTTCGAGGGGCAGACGAAGAGCAAGCTCGGGAACTCGGAAGTCAAGGGTCTGGTCCAGCAGATCGTCAACGACCGGCTGGCCGAGGCCTTCGAGGAAGACCCGACGACGGCGAGGAAGATCGCCGACAAGTGCGTGCGCGCGGCGCAGGCGCGTGAGGCGGCCCGCAAGGCGCGGGAGCTCACGCGCAAGGGCGGGCGCGACGACGAGGGGCTGTCGGCCAAGCTCGCCGACTGCTCCGAGCGGGATCCACAGTTCCGCGAGATCTTCCTCGTGGAGGGCGACTCGGCCGGCGGCTCGGCCAAGCAGGGACGCGACCGGAAGGTCCAGGCCGTGCTGCCGCTGCGGGGCAAGATCATCAATGCCGAGAAAGCGCGCTACGACAAAGTCCTCTCGCACCAGGAAATCCGGCTCCTGATCTCGGCGTTGGGGACGGGAATCGGGCCCGAAGAATTCGACATCTCCAAGCTCCGCTACCACAAGGTCATCCTGATGACCGACGCCGACGTGGACGGGGCGCACATCAGGACGCTTCTGCTGACCTTCTTCTTCCGTCACATGGTGGCGATCATCGAGGCGGGACGGCTCTTCATCGCCCAGCCGCCGCTCTTCAAGGTCAAGAAGGGTAAGGCGGAGCGGTATCTGATGAGCGAGCGCGAGATGGAGGAGTTCCTTCTCTCCCAGTGGGTTGAGAAGGCGACCGTGAAGATCCCTGGCAAGACCCAGCCGCTCAAGGAGGAGGCGCTGCTCGAGGCCCTCAAGCGCGCGCTTGAGTTCCGGAGGCTCTTCGCCAAGTTCGCGCGCCGCGGCGTGCCCCCGGCCATCCTCGACGGGCTGCTGAGGAAGAAGTTCAAGGGCACCAAGCGCGGCGTGGGCGACACCGAGATCGGCGCGGCGGTCGCCGAGGTCGCGGGCGAGATCGAGGGATGGAGCGCTCAACTCGTCGGCGGCGACAATGGCGACGCCGCGGTCATCCACGTCGCCGGGTCGCAGCCGGTCGCGTTCAGCCCGGATCTGCTGAAGTCGCCGGACTACGGACAGCTCTTCGAGTGCCACGGCGAGATCGCGGCCCTCCACAAGGGGCCGTGTACCGTGGTGGACGACGGCGGCAAGGAAGTCACCACGCGCACGCTGGAAGAGCTCATCGGGACGATCATGGGTTTCGCCAAGGAAGGGGTTTCGCTCCAGCGCTACAAGGGGTTGGGCGAGATGAACCCCGAGCAGCTTTGGGAGACGACCATGAACCCCGAAAAGCGCACCCTCCTCAGGGTGACGATGGACGACGCGGTCGGGGCCGATGAGATCTTCACCATCCTCATGGGCGACGCCGTTGAGCCGCGGCGCGCGTTCATCGAGAAGTTCGCCCTCGACGTGGTCAACCTCGACATCTAGCCTCCAAAGACCCGCATGAGCCCAGAGCGCCTGACCCCGGTCCCGATCGAAGAGGAGATGCGGAAGTCGTACCTCGACTACGCCATGTCCGTCATCGTCGGCCGGGCGCTGCCCGACATCCGCGACGGCCTCAAGCCGGTACACCGGCGCGTGCTCTACACCATGAGCGTGCTCGGGGTGGCCTGGAACCGGCCCTACAAAAAATCGGCGCGCATCGTCGGCGATTGCATGGGCAAGTACCACCCGCACGGCGACTCGGCCATCTACGAGACGCTCGTGCGGATGGTCCAAGAGTTTTCGCTTCGCTATCCGCTGGTGGACGGGCAGGGGAACTTCGGCTCGATCGACGGCGATCCGGCCGCGGCCATGCGCTACACCGAGGCACGGCTGGCCAAGATCGCCCACGAGATGCTCGCGGACATCGACAAGGACACGGTCGACTTCGTCCCCAACTACGACGAGAACGAGCAGGAGCCCGTTGTCCTCCCGACCCGGATCCCGAACCTCCTCGTCAACGGATCCTCGGGAATCGCCGTCGGCATGGCGACCAATATCCCCCCGCACAATCTGACGGAGATCGTGGACGCGCTCGTCATGCTGATCGAGAACCCCGACGTCACGGTCGACGACCTGATGAAGGTCATCCCGGGGCCGGATTTCCCGACGCGCGGCTTCATTTACGGCCGGGCCGGGATTCGCGAGGCCTACACCACCGGGCGCGGCATCATCACGCTGCGGGCCAAGGCCCACGTTGAGAAGCTGCGCGGCGGCCGCGAGGCCATCATCATCACCGAGCTGCCCTACCAGGTGAACAAGGCTACGTTGATGGAGAAGATCGGCGAGCTCATCCGCGACAAGAAGATCGAGGGCGTTTCCGAGCGCCGCGACGAGTCGAGCCGCGAGGGAATCCGCGTCGTGCTGGAGCTGGGGCGCGGGGATATGCCGCAGATCGTCATCAACCAGCTCTACAAGCACACGCAGATGCAGACGACCTTCGGCATCATCATGCTGGCGCTGGTCGGCCGGCGGCCGCTAGTTGTCACACTCAAGCAGATGCTGACCGAATTCATCTCCTTTCGCCGTGAGGTCGTCACGCGGCGGACGAAGTACGATCTCGCGCGTGCGGAAGAGAAGGCGCACATCCTCGAAGGCCTTCGCAAGGCCATCGATCAGCTGGACCTCGTCATCCGCCTGATCCGGCAGGCGGAGCATCCGGAGGCAGCGAAGGACGCCCTGATGCGGCGCCTCGACCTGTCCGAGATCCAGGCGAAGCACATCCTCGACATGCGCCTGCAGCGGCTGACCCAGCTCGAGCGCCACAAGATCGTGGAGGAGCACGAGCAGACGCTGGCGCTCATCGCCGACCTCAAGGGCATCCTGGCCTCCGAGCAGCGGCTGATGGGCATCATCACGGACGAGCTCGCGGCGCTCAAGAACGACTTCGGCGACGATCGGCGCACGGAGATCCTCGAAGAGACGGCGGATCTGACGATCGAGGACCTGCTGGCCGACGAGGAGATGGTCGTCACGATCACGCGCTCCGGCTACATCAAGCGGACGCACGTGGAGGCGTACCGAAGCCAGAAGCGGGGCGGCAAGGGCGTCACCGGCATGGAGACCAAGGAGGAGGACATCGTCGAGGACCTCTTCGTCGCCTCGACGCACGCGTACCTCCTCTTCTTCACGAACAAGGGCAAGGTCCACTGGCTCAAGGTCCACGAGATCCCCGAGGGCGGCCGCCAGGCGAAGGGCAAGGCCATGGTCAACGTGCTCTCGCTCGCCGAGGGGGAAATGGTCGCGACGTGCGTCCCCGTGCGCGACTTCGCGTCGGGCGGCTACGTCTTCTTGTCCACCAAGCGCGGGACGGTCAAGAAGACCGAGCTCGTCGCCTTCTCGCATCCGCGGGCGGGCGGCATCCTCGCCATCGACCTCGACGAGGGCGACGAGGTCATGGCCGCGCGGCGTACCGACGGTCGGCGCGAGGTCCTGCTCTCGACCAAGGTCGGCATGATCATCCGCTTCCCCGAGGAAGACGTCCGGCCCATGGGGCGGACGGCCGGCGGGGTGCACGGGATCGACGTTGACGAGGGCGACCAGGTCATCGCCGCCGAGGTCGTGCAGGAAGGCGCCACCGTGCTCACGATCACCGAGCGCGGCTACGGCAAGCGCACGCCGCTCGACGAGTACCGGCTGCAGGGCCGCGCCGGCAAGGGCATCATCGACATCAAGACCGAGGGGCGCAACGGCTCCGTGGTGGGGATGCTGCAGATCCGCGAGGGTGACGACATCCTGGTCATCACCACCAACGGCAAAATGATCCGCATCCACGGCGACGACATCACGAGCCAGGGGCGGAATACCATGGGAGTCCGCATCATCGACCTGGACGCCGAGGACCGCGTGGGCAGCGTCGCGCGCGTCGAGGCAGAGCAAGTAGCGGCGCCCGAGTCATAGCGTCACCCCGATCGGGGGCACGAGGCCGCCTGCGGGCGGCCTCTTTTGTTTCACGAGAGTTCCCCTCTCCCCTTAGGGGAGAGGGCGGCAGTTCGAGCTGAGACGCGGCTACCGAGCCGTAGGCTCGGAGAGCGGCGAGGCGAGGGCTGAGAAAAGTGAGGGGGCTTCAGACGTGCTGGACATCAGGCTGATCCGCGAGAATCCCGAGGCCGTCGAGCGCGGCCTGGCGGACCGTGGCGGCGCCGAGCTGATCAGGCCCGTCCTCGCCCAGGATGCCGAGCGCCGGCGGCTCGTGCGGGAGAGCGAGGACCTGAAGGCGCTTCGCAACAAGGCCTCGGAGGCGATCGGCCAGGCCAAGCGCCGCGGCGAGGATGCCGCCGCCGCGCAGGCGCGCATGCGGGAGGTGGGTGAGCGGATCAAGGCGCTCGAGGCTGAGCTCAAGACCGTGGACGCGGAGATCGAGCGCCTGCTCCTTCAGATCCCGAATCTGCCCGACGCGTCCGTTCCCCCCGGGCAGACGGAGGACAAGAACGTCGAGGTCCGCCGCTGGGGCGCGCCGCGCGAGTTCGGGTTCGCGCCAAAGCCCCACGAGGAGATCGGCGAGGCGCTCGGACTCATGGACTTCGAGCGCGCCGCGCGGATCGCCAAGGCCCGCTTCGTCGTGCTGTGGGGTCCGCTCGCCCGCCTCGAGCGCGCGCTGGCCGACTTCATGCTCGATCTGCACACCCGCGAGCACGGCTACACCGAGGTCTGGGTGCCGCACCTGGTGAACGCCACGACGGTGCAGAACAACGGGCTCCTGCCCAAGTTCGAGGAGCAGCAGTTCAAGACCGTCGAGCCGGATGAGGACCGCACGCTCTATCTCATCCCGACGGCTGAAGTGCCGGTGACGGCGCTCCACACGGGCGAGACGCTGCCGGAGGGGACACTGCCCAGGCGCTACGTGTCCTTCACGCCCTGCTACCGGCGCGAGGCCGGCACGTACGGCAAGGACATGAAGGGGATGATCCGCCAGCATCAGTTCGACAAGGTCGAGCTGGTCAAGGTGACGACGCCGGCCCAGTCGCCCGCGGAGCTCGAGGGGATGGTCGGCAACGCCGAGGAGGTGCTCAAGCGCCTCGAGATCCCGTATCGCGTGGTGCTCCACTGCGCGGGCGACATGGGGTTCCAGGCGACGAAAAGCTACGACGTCGAGGTGTGGCTGCCGGGACAGGGGAAATACCGCGAGATCTCCTCGTGCTCGGACTGCGGCGCCTTCCAGGCGCGACGCGCGGAGATCCGCTACAAGCCGGACGGCGGCGGGAGGCCCGAGTTCTGCCACACGCTGAACGGTTCGGGACTGGCCGTGGGACGCACGCTGATCGCGGTCCTCGAGAATTACCAGGAAGCCGACGGCTCCGTGACGGTGCCGGCGGCGCTCAAGCCGTACATGGGCGGGTTCGAGCGGATCGGGCCCGCGTGATTGTGCTGCGGAGGGGTGGCCGAGTCTGGTTTAAGGCGCCGGTCTTGAAAACCGGAATCCCGCAAGGGGTCGGGGGTTCGAATCCCTCCCCCTCCGCCAATTATCATTTGTCATTCATCCTCAACATGGCATCCTCAACCTGGCCAAGCCATGTTGACCGTGGGCGAGAGCATCGTTGGGCGCTCACGACGTGACGGACACCTCCACGATGGACGCGGGTGCGCTTCCGTTCGGCTTCACAACGAGTTGGCGGCCATGGAAGGCGCGGAGCGAACTGCGGTGCCCGATGCTGAGCACGGCCGTGCCGCGCAGGCGGTCACGGACCAGCTGGTAGAGCCGCGTTTCCGCGGCCTCGTCCACCGCGGAGGTTGCCTCGTCGAGGAAGAGCCAGTCGGGTTTCTGAACGAGGGCGCGGGCGAAGGCGATTCGCTGCTGCTCGCCCGGGGAAAGCTGCAGCGCCCAGTGCCCGGCCTCGTCGAGGCGGCCGGCGAGCTCCGGCAGGCCCACCGCTTCGAGCGCCTCGCGCAGGACCTGGTCGTCCAGTTCTCCCGCGGGCAGTTCTCCCGCGGGCAGCCCCGCCGCCGGCGTCGGATAGCTGATGACCTCTCTGAGTGTCCCGATGGGCAGATAGGGCTTCTGGGGCAGGAATAGCATGGGGCCCAGCGGGACACGGATCTCGCCTCGACCGAACGGCCAGATCCCCGCGATGGCCCGGATGAGCGTGCTCTTTCCGGCGCCGGACGGTCCCGAGAGAAGCGCCGATTCGCCGCGCGCGAGCGCGAGATTCACGCCCGAGATGAGCGCGGTGCCTCCGGGCAGGGCGAGGTCGACGTTCTCGACGGCCAGCGTGGGCGCGTCGCCGGCCTCGCGCCGGATTCCGTCGCGGGCGCCGGCCTGGGCGCGCACCCGGTCGAGCGCCTCCTCGAAGCCCACGAGCCGCTGGACCACCGAACGCCACTCGGCGATGTCCGTGTACGACGACACGATGAACGACAGGGAATCCTGAACCTGGCCGAATGCCGAGGCGGTTTGCACGAGCCCGCCCAGGGGAATCTCGCCCCGGAAGTACCGAGGCGCCGCCACCACGAAGGGAAAGATGATCGCCGCCTGGCCGTAGCCCGCGGTGAACCACGTCAACCGTTTCTGCTGGCGCATGATGTCCCACCAGTTGCGGACCACCGAGCCGAAGCGGGTCCTGAAATTCCGCAACTCGTCGGGCTCGCCGTGGTACAGGGCCACGCCCTCGGTGTTCTCGCGGAAGCGCACGAGGCCGAAGCGGAAATCCGCCTCATATCGCTGTCGGTCGAAGTTCATGCGTACCAGGGGCCGGCCGATGCGGTCGGTGAGCCACGTGCCGACGATCGCGTAGAGGAGGGCTGCCCAGACCATGTAGCCGGGGATGGTGACGAGAAAGCCGCCGACGGGCAGGGTCACCGCGCCGGAGAGGCCCCAGAGGATCGCGAGGAAGGAGACCAGGGTGACCACGGCGCGCATGCCCCCGATCGCGAGCACCAGCGTGCCGGTCACGAAGAGCCGCAGGTCCTCGGCGATGCGCTGGTCCGGGTTGTCGGTCTCGCCGCCGGCGAGCTGCATGCGATAGTACGCCGTGTCCCTGAGCCACTCCCCGAGGTACCGCTCGGTCAGCCAACGCCGCCAGCGAATCTGGAGCATCTGGTTCAGGTAGAGCTGGTACACGGCCACGATGATGTAGCTGCCCGCCAGCCACGTGAAGCGGAAGAGCTGCTGGACGAAAACGTCGTAGTTCTTGTCCTGGAGCGAGTTGTAGAAGGTGTTGTTCCACTTGTTCAGCAGCACGTTGATGAAGACGATGCCGAGATTCAGCGTGACGACGGCCAGGAGCAGCCCCCAGGCCGCCCAGCGGTCCTCGGAGAACCAGTACGGCCGGGTTAGCGCCCAGGCGTTCTTGAGCAGTCGGCGGAGGCGACTCATGGTGGGTTCTCCCGGCTGGTTGGGGTTCATTGGGCAAGCATAGGCTGAGATGGAGGTTCTGGGTAGTCGCTGGGTCGCGAATGCCTTATACTCTGTGGGCTTGACTGTACGGAGAGGTGGCCGAGTCGGCCGAAGGCAGCCGCCTGCTAAGCGGTTACAGGGGCAAAACCTCTGTCCCGGGTTCGAATCCCGGCCTCTCCGCCAGACGCGCCCTTAGCTCAGTTGGATAGAGCGTCGGACTACGAATCCGAAGGCCAGAGGTTCGACTCCTCTAGGGCGCACCATCGCGGGCAGGGGGACGGATGTCCGTCCCCCTGCCCATGACCAACGTGGCGGGAATGGACACGACCGAAGCCGAGGATGCGCGGCGCATGGGGCTGGCGCTGGAGGAAGCCCGGCGCGCCGAGGCGGCCGGCGAAGTGCCGGTGGGCGCCGTGGTGGTGCTGGACGGCCGGGTCATCGGCCGCGGGCACAACCGGGTGATCGCGGCGTCCGACCCGACCGCGCATGCGGAGATCGTCGCGTTGAGAGATGCGGTGCAGGCGGTTCGCAACTACCGGCTGGCCGGCGCCGAACTCTACACGACGGTGGAGCCGTGCCCGATGTGCTGCGGCGCCGCACTCAACGCGCGCGTCGCGCGCGTCGTCTACGGCGCGGCGGATCCGAAGGCGGGCGCCGCGCGGACGCTGTACCGGCTGCTGGACGACCCGCGGTTGAACCACCAGGTGACGGTGGTGGCCGGGGTGCGAAGCGCGGAGTGCGGAGCGCTCCTGAGCGGGTTCTTTCAAAAGAAAAGAGCGTAAGTGGCGCGGAGGGGTGGCCGAGCCCGGTTGAAGGCGTCCGACTCGAAATCGGATAGGGGCGCAAGTCCCTCGGGGGTTCAAATCCTCTCCCCTCCGCCATTAAATTTCGGTTTTTGATTTTGCACCTCGAGGCGCCTGCGCTCCGCGAAGGCGCCCGAGGGTCGGGGAGTTCCGTCGTGAGATGGCCTTTATCGGGGAGGGGTGGCCGAGTGGCCGAAGGTGCGGCACTGGAAATGCCGTGTACGGGCAACTGTACCGTGGGTTCGAATCCCACCCCCTCCGCCATTATTTTGGTTGTGAAGCGTCCGAGGTCACGTCGGTTGGCGAGAAGAGCCCAGATGCGAGGCGGCGCCGGAAGGCCGCACGCGAGGCGTAGTCTCTCAACGTTGAGCGTGCGGCCGACGGCGCCAACGAAGCAGATGGGCCCTTATCGGCAGCCGACAAAGGTGGGCCGTGCTAGACGGGGAGGTAGCGGTGCCCTGTAACCCGCAATCCGCTATAGCGGGGTTGAATTCCCTCTTGAGGGCCGTTCGTGTCGAATGAGCCTCGCGGGACGGTGTTGAAGGTTGGGCCCCACGCAACGAGCCGCGTCGAATCCCGCCAGACCCGGAAGGGAGCAACGGTAAGGCGTTTCGCTCGTGTGCCGTGGGAGTACCTGACCGGAGCCGGCTCCGCTTGGAGATCGCGGGACGGGCGGTTCGATGGCGGGTGCACGGTCTTGATTGGCTCCGGGGGGGAGCGAGCAACGCTCCTCCCCCGGCCCCCCCCACCGCTCTTGATCAATTGGTTCCGGGGGGGAGCGAGCGCCGCTCCTCCCCCGGCCCCCCCCACCGCTCTTATTGAGCAACGGGGGGGAGCGCATCCTGCCGCTCCTCTCCCGTATTCCCCCCCACCAGGGGATCTTGCACTCTCGTTGCTCCGCAGTGGATTCGAGCCGTCAACGCGGCAACTCTGCGCCCAATGAGCTATCAGGTGCTGGCGCGGAAGTGGCGGCCGCAGGTGTTCGCGGCCGTCGTGGGGCAGGATCCAGTCACGCGCACGCTGCAGAACGCGCTGGCGTCGGGCCGCGTGGCGCATGCGTACCTCTTCACGGGCCCTCGGGGCGTCGGCAAGACCACGACGGCGCGTCTCCTGGCCAAGGCGCTGTCGTGCACGAATCGCACCGGGCCCGAGGCCTGCGGCGCCTGCCCCTCCTGCCTGGACTTCGTCTCGGGCGCCCCGATGGACGTGATGGAGATCGACGCCGCGTCGAACACGGGCGTCGACGACATCCGCACGCTCCGAGAGAACGTCAAGTACGCGCCGGCCCGCGGGCGCTTCAAGATCTACATCGTGGACGAAGTCCACATGCTCTCCGGCCCGGCGTTCAACGCCTTCCTCAAGACGCTGGAGGAGCCGCCGGCCCACGTGGTCTTCGTGCTTGCCACCACGGATCCGCGCAAGATCCCGGCGACCGTGCTCTCGCGCTGCCAGCGCTTCGACTTCCGGCCCATCCCCCCTGAGCTGCTGACAACGACGCTGACGGAGATCCTGACGAAGGAAGGCGTCCGATTCGAGCCCGGCGCGCTGCCGCTTCTCGTACGCGCGGCCGAGGGCAGCCTGCGGGACGCGCTGTCGCTCGTCGACACGGCCATCGCCTACGGCGGCGGCGCGCTCGACGAGTCGAGCGTGGCACGCCTCCTCGGCTCCTCCGCGCCGGTCCACGTGCGCGGTTTCCTCGCGGCGCTCCTGGCGCGCGACGGTGCCCGCGCGCTCGAGGCTATCGACCGCGCCGCGCGCGACGGAGAAGACCTTGCCTGGCTCTGCCGCGAGGTCGTGGAAGCGGCGCGCCGGACCCTCGTCATCAAGGTCTCCCCCGACGCGCCGTTCGCCGATCTCACGGCAGCCGAGCGCGACGCGCTCGCGGCCACCGCCGAGCCGGTCAGCGCCGACGAGCTGATCTATCTCCTGCGCGCCTTCATGGAGGCCGACACCGAGATGCGCCGCTCGCCGCACCCGCGGGTCGAGCTCGAGATCGCAGCCGTGCGCGCGGCGCGCCGGCCCCAGCCCCAGGCCATCGAGGCGCTGATCGCGAAAGTGGACGAGGCGGTGAGCCGGCTACGGGGCGCACCCGCCGCGCGGCCCGTGGCAGCCCAGCCGAGCCTGCTCGATGCGTCAGCAAAGCGCGTCGCCGTACCCCCGCCGGTCTCCGGAGCGAGCGCCCCCACATCCCCCGCCCTCGCGCCCGCGCCACCGAAGGAAGCGCCGGCGGAGCCCGCGGCGGATCTCGGAGAGGGATGGGCCCGCGCGGTGGAAGAAATTCTGAAGAAGAAGGCGCTCCTGGGCTCGGTCGTCCAGCACGGCGTGCCGCTGAGGCTCGAGGGCCCCGTGCTGACCATCGGGCTCGTCGCGAGTCCCTTCCACCGCGAGATGTTGAACGACCGCGCCAACCGCGAGATC
>JAUSJX010000130.1 GCA_030647435.1 Candidatus Rokuibacteriota bacterium | reverse complement strand
GCGCGCCTCTCGGTCCATCAGAGCCAGCTCATCGCCACCCTCGCCGCGAGCAGCGAGCGACCCGCGGAGTTAGTCCTCGCTCGGCAGCGCCTGCTGGCGACCCGCCAAGCCCTCGGCCAGTCACCTGCGCCCACCCGGTAGTCGCCGGCGCGTCGCGCCTGCGCCCGTCTGCCGCTACGCGCCCTCGGGTCTTCCCGCGTTTTTCACCGCCGCCCGACCGGTCTCGGCACCCCTTAGAGCGGAGTTATGGTGTTTGGCCGCCGGTCGGGAGATTGTTCGGGGCGCCGGAGGCGCTCTCGGGGGCGCCTGCCACGTTCCTGCGCGGCGGTCAACCTCGACGGGAGCGAACTCTTCCGGATCCGCGACCGGCGAATCTTCCCCCCTCCCGGTACGAAGTCGTTTGCGGAAGGCCGCCGCTATCGCGAGGTTTCCCGCCAGACCATGTGGAGCCCGCTCCCGATGATGATGGCGGCGCCGACCCAGGTCCAAACGCTCGGCACGTCGCCGAAGACGATGTAGCCCGCCAGCGCGGCCAGGACGAGCTGGGAGTAGTGGAACGGGGAGAGGATCGAGGCCGGGCCCCAGAGGAGGGCGCGCGCCACGCAGTAGTGGCCGAGCCCGCCCAGGAGCCCGAGCGAGATCAGCACGAGCGCGTGTGAGAGGGTGGCGGGCGCGCGCCAGTAGAACGGCACGACGGCCGACAGCAGCACCGTCCCCACCAGCGCGCTGTACGTGACGCTCGTCTCGGGGCGGTCCACGCCGGCCACGTAGCGGGTGAAGATCTGGTAGAGGCTGTAGCACGCGGCGCTGCCGAAGACCAGGAGCGCATACGGGCTCGTGTGCCCGAAGCCCGGCCGGATGATGACGAGAGCCCCCAGGAAGCCCACCGCGATGGTCAGCCACTGCCCAGTCCCGACGCGCTCGTGGAGCAGACGGCCCGCCAGCCCCGCCACGACGAAGGGCGCCGTGAAGGAGATGGCCGTCACGTCGGCCAGCGGCACGCGGGAGAGGGCCGTGAAGAAGAAGCTCGTCGAGGCGAGCAGCAGCAGCGAGCGTGTCACCTGGATGGCCGGCCGCCGGGTCACGAAGAGCCGCCAGCCGCCGGACGTGGGCGCGAACAGCGCGAAGACGAAGACGAGGTGCACGAGGCTCCGCGCCCAGATGATCTCGACGACGGGCAGGTGCGCGCTCAGGACCTTGGCGCCCGTGTTCATGACGACGAAGAATCCGGTCGCCAGCGTGATGAGCAGGACCCCGCGCAGGATGCGTGTCTCGCGGGGCGCGGGGCTGGCGGGGCGTGGCAGGCCGCTATCCTTTCTTCGAGGCGATGTAGGCGCGCCAGCCGCCGAGCTGCGTGATCTCGCGCTGCCCCTCGCAGAGGAGCGTCTCGCCCAGCACGCCGAGTACTTCCTCGCCGTCAGCCAGCTTGACCTTGCCGATGCAGAGGCCCGGCGGCTCCTGGACCAGGATCTTCGCGAGGCCGTCCGGCGGCACGGCCCACACCTCGACGGCCACCGACACGCCGCCCGAGGCGACGCGGATCATCGCGGGGTGCCGGTCGTTGATCGACCAGAGCCTGTACGCCGGCACGGTCGCCGCCTCCCGCACGAAGGTCGCGCCCGCGTCGATCAGGTTGCGATTGAGCTCGAGCCCCCGCATCAGCGTGCCGTTGACCGCGAGCTTGACCGACATCATCCCGCGACCACGTGCGTGCCGGTCCGCCCGGCAAGCGCGTCCTCGAGATGGTCGGGCGAGGTGATGATGGCGCGTGTTCCTCCCCGCTCGATGAACTCCACGGCCGCGCGGACCTTCGGCCCCATGCTGCCCTCCGGGAACTCGCCCGCCTCGAGGTAGCCCCGCGCCTCTCCGAGCGTCATCCGGTCGAGGAAGCGCTGGTCGGGCTGGCGGAACCGGATCGCGACCTTCTCGACGCCCGTCGAGACGAGGAATACGGGCAC
The DNA here is from genome assembly GCA_030647435.1 of Candidatus Rokuibacteriota bacterium. NCBI lineage: Bacteria > Candidatus Rokuibacteriota > Candidatus Rokuibacteriota bacterium. The sequence goes on along the minus strand of JAUSJX010000130.1, from coordinate 46,954 downwards.
GCCTAGACGTGCGGCGAGGAAGCCGGAGGCGAAATCCTTGTCCACCACGGCCTCGACGCCGCGGTAGACGCCGGGCGCCTCTTCGACGACCGGGATGCCGCCGCCGCCGCAGGCGATGACGACGAAGCCCGCGTGGAGGAGCGCCCTGATGGCCTCGGCCTCCACGATGCGCACGGGGCGCGGCGAGGGGACGAGCCGGCGGTAGCCGCGCCCGGCGTCCTCGGCCATGACCCAGCCGTCGCGCGTCCTGTGCCGCTGCGCCTCCTCGGTGGAGTAGCCCCTGCCGATGGGTTTGGACGGGTGCTGGAAGGCGGGGTCCTTGGGATCCACGACGGTCTGGGTCAGGACGCACACGACGCGGTCGGCCATGCCGCGCCGCCCCAGCTCGCTCACGAGGGAGTTGGCGAGGAGGTAGCCGATGCCGCCCTCGGAATCGGCCACGCACACGTCGAGGGTGAGCCGCGGGGTGAAATCGGTCTCGGCGACGATCTCGGAGCGGCGGAGGATGAAGCCCACCTGGGGGCCGTTGCCGTGGGTCAGGACGACGCGCCAGCCGTCGGACACGAGCGCGCCCACGTGGGCGGCCGTCGCGCGCGCGTTCTCGAACTGCTCGGGGATGGTGCCCTTCTGCCCCTCGCGGATCAGCGCGTTGCCGCCGACGGCGATGACGGCGGTGTGGGCGGGCAGCGTCACGCCGGGACTTTCAGCCGGCGGCCGAGCTCGCGAAGGGCGCCCGCGAAGCAGGCGAGCGGCGCCTTCGCGATGCCGGCGCCGATCTGGCCGACGCCCGCCTCGCGGTGGGCGATGCCCGTGTTGAACACCGGCTGGACGCCGCTGTCCACCACGCGCCGCGCGTCGATGCCGGTCGGCGTGCCGGCGAAGCCCAGCGCCGGGATGCCGAAGTCGTTGTTTCGCGCCAGCGTGATCGTGTACATGCGCTTCGTGGTGGCGATGGCCTCCTCGGCGGCGCCGCCGATGAAGCGCACGATGGCGGGCGCGGCCGCCATCGCGAGGCCGCCGAGGCCGGCGGTTTCCGTGATGGCGCTGTCGCCGAGGTCGGGGTTGGCGTCCGCGGGACCGTAGCCGGGGAAGTAGAGACCGTCGGGGATCGGGGCCGGGGCAGTGAACCACGCGTCCCCCGTGCCGCTCATGCGGACGCCGACCTCCACGCCGTTGCGCGCCATCGCGGTCACCACGGTCGAGCCCTCGATGCCGTGCGCCGCGTCCATCGTCGCCTTGGAGGCCGCCATCGAGAGGTTCAGGTAGAAGTGGTTGTTGGCCTCGAGGAATTCGAGCACGCGCGCCGCGACGTCGGCCGGGGTGGTGCGCACGAGGGACGGCGCGATCAGCCGGGCGAAGAGCGAGGTCGCCGCCACGTTCCGGTTGTGGCACTCGTCGCCCATCTGGAGCGCCTGGGCCGTCAGGTTCTTGAGGTCCACCGGCCCGCGCGAACGAAGCGCGCGTGCGAGAGCGGGCGCCAGCGACTCGTTCATCCAGCGCAGGCGGTCGAGGACTTCCTGGCTGTAGGCGCCGAAGCGCAGCACCTTGCCCATCCCGTCGTTGAGTATCGCGAAGGCGCGGGTGCCGCCTGGCGCGTTCTCGACGATGAAGACGGGCATGGACGGCGAGAGGATGCCCGCCATCGGCCCGACGGCGCCGAAATGATGGCAGGGGGCGAAGGTCACGCCGCCTCCGGCGGCCAGCCGATCCGCGGCGTCCGGCGTGTCGGCCCAGCCCTCGTAGAGGATGGCGCCGATGACGGCGCCACGCATGGGGCCGCACATGCGCGCCCACGCGATGGGCGGTCCGGCGTGGAGGAGGTGGCGCGGGCCCAGGCCCTTCACGTTGTCGGCGGCGCGCCCGATGTCCACCAGCATGGGCTTGGCGGCCAGGATGCGCTCGATGGCCTGCTTGTTCGCGGCGGCGACGCGCGAGCCGATCGGGTCGTCGGGGTCGTCCTCGAGACGCGCCAGCAGGAGACCGAGGTCGCGATCGCCGCCCGCAGGCGGGCGCCAGTCGAGCTCGAGCACGCTGGCGCCGTGGGCGCGCGGGGAGAGCGCGAACTCCGCGACGCCGATGTTGAGCGCGCGGATGCCGCCGTCGAAGAGTGGCGCGGATCCGCCCGAGGTCTTCCGTTTTGGCGCCGGCATCGGCTCAGCCCTTCGTTTGCGCGGGCCGGCGATGGCCGACCAGCGAGGCCGCCAGCCGCGCGGCCTGGGCATTGCTCGGCGCCAGGAGCACCCCGGCGGCCGCGAGCCGCGTCTCCTGGCGCGCCAAGCCCTGAGGATCGGCGGGAGTGCCGCAGACGGAGGCGACGATGGCGAGGCCGCGCCGGCGCTTGGCCGCAGCCTTGGTCGCGGCCTCGATAGCGGGGGCAAGCGCGCCGGCCGGATCGGCGTGGGCGCCATAGCCGAGGACGACATCCAGCAGGATGACCGCCGTGGCGGGGTCCTCGGCCGCCGCCAGGATGCGCTCGTTGCGCAGCCTGAAGTCGATCATCGGGTGCGGGCGGCCGACGGTGAACTCGTCGTCGCCCAGGTCGACGGTCGTGTGCTTTTGGCCGCCGGCCTCCTCGAGGATCAGCGCCGCCTCCTGGCACAGCGTGCCGCCGCTGTAGAGGCCGCGCACGAGAGACTGGCCCTTGCGGAAGCGTCGCGCCTTGGCCCGCCCCGCGGCCGCGAGCTTCGGAGCCACCGCGAGCGGCGCCGCGGCGACCCGCTTGCCTCGCGCGAGCGCGACCGCCGCACGCGCCGCGTCTTCGAGCGTGGCTGCCGGAATCGCGCCGGCCCCGAGGATGGCCGCGGGGTCGCCGCCGAGGAAGTTGACGACGACGGGCTTGCCCGACTTGCGGGCGACGTCGAGGACGCGGCGGGCGACAGCGGGGGCGGGAGGTTTGGAGACGAGAACGATGACGCGCGTGCCTGGGTCCGCCGCGAGGCGCTCGATGCCGGCCTGCATCATGAGACCGCCCACGCGCTCGTCGAGGTCGTGGCCGCCCACGCCGATCACCTGCGAGCAGCCCTCGCCCAGGCGGTCGATGAGGCAGCTGATCTCTTGGAGCCCCGTGCCGGAGGCCCCGACGAGCCCGATGGACCCGCGCCGCACGGCATTGGCGAAGCCGAGCGGCACGCCGTCGAGGATGGCGGTGCCGCAGTCCGGGCCCATCACGAGGAGCTTCTTCTTCGCGGCGAGACGCTTGAGTTCGGCCTCGTCGGCCACGGGGACGTTGTCGCTGAAGATGAAGACGTGGAGCCCGCGCTTGAGCGCCTTGAGGGCCTCAGCCGTCGCGTAGGCGCCCGGGGTCGAGATGATGGCGAGGTTGGCGCGCGGCAGCTCGCTCGCCGCCTCGGCGATGCTGCGGGGGACCGGCTTGTCGCCCGCGGGCGCTGACACGGCGGCCTGCTCGTCGAGGAGACGGGCCGCCTCGGCGAGCGCACGCTCACCCGCCGCGCGGTCCACCGCGGCGACCGCCACGACCAGGTCGTTGGGCCCGGCGGCCGCGCCCGTGGCGTCGAGGAGCCCCGCGCCGGAGAGCAGCTCGCGGTTCGCCGGCGTCGCCATCATGAGCGCGGCGCGGCTCACCCCGCGCACCTTCTCGACCAGGGCGGCCACGCGCATCAACTCGACCGAGTCGCGGTACGTGTCGGGGCGGACCAGGCAGCACGTCATGGTAGTGCGAGCCGCAGGACGTCGCGGGGCTGGGGCCCCGCCGTCCGAGGCAAGCGAAAGGAGGCGGTAGCCACGAGGCCCTCCGCTTCTCGGGAGCGAATGCGCCGGCGGCCTACTTCTGCCCTGCCGCCGCGTCCTCCACGCCCAGCTCAGCGAGCTTGGCCGCCGTCGGCCGCCCCGTGCTGGGGTCCCAGCCGGCCATCTCGTAGTACGTGCGGCGGGCCGCGAAGAACTCGTCGGGGTCGATCTTCGAGCCCTTGAGCACCCCGTTGCCGATGCCCTCGTGCAGGCGCTGCGGGAGGATGTCGTCTTCCGGCGTGAAGCCCTCGCGGTTGTTGAAGACCCGCGCCAGCGTGTTGTTGCGCTCGCCCACCTTCATGAGCTCGTAGAGGCTCATGTTCCAGCCGGTGACGGCGTTGATGTAGTCCATCATGGGCTGCAGCCCGAGCGCGTTGAGCGGCGCGCCGACGAAGTCGCACATGCCGACCGAGTTGTACGCGCTCCAGACCTTCTGGGTCTCGAAGAACGCGCGCACCTTCTTCGAGTCGAGCGTGAGCGGCTCGAGGGGCTCGATGAGTCCCAGCGCGCCCAGCGGATGGCCCTGGGGGTGGAAGCCGGCGTAGAGCGGATCGTGGGGCGCTTCCATGTGGTCGGCGCCCGTCGGGGACAGCGCGTAGGCCAGCGACAACCCCTTCTTGCCCCGCGGGTCGTGCATCGGCAGCTCCTGCCCCTTGACGTGGAGCGCGAAGCAGTCGGCGCCCTTGCCGAGCTGGGCCGCGGCGCGCTTGACGCCCTCGCCGAGGAGCTTCCCGATGCCCTCGCGCTTGCCGATCATGTGGGTCAGCTGGATCACCGCGTCGGCGTTGCCCCAGGTCAGCTCGAGCCCGCCCGTCATCTCCTTGGTGATGATGCCGTTCTCGTAGCACTCCATCGCGAAGGCGATGGAGGCGCCCGTCGAGATCGAGTCGAGGACGTACTGCGCGAAGAGCTGGTTGGCGAGCGCCAGCATCTTGAGGTCGTCCACGCCGCAGAGCGAGCCCGCGGCCGCGAGGGTCTCGTACTCGGGCCCGCCGTACTTCGGCGTGACGCCCAGCTCCTTGACCTCGACCTCGCGCTTGCAGGCGACGGCGCAGGCGTAGCAGGTGCCGCGGTTGACCAGGATGGTGTCGCGCATGGTCTGGCCGCTGATGGCCTTGGCGCCCTCGAAGGAGCCGTCGCGGAAGTTGCGCGTCGGCAGGATGCCGCTGGCCTCGAGCGCCAGCACACCGCCGGAGGAGCCGACCTGGTGGAAGCGGTCGGTGGCGCGGTCGTAGTGGTTTTTGAACCAGACCAGCTGGCCCTTGGCCTCCACCTTGTCGTTGGCGACCGGCGGCTTGGAGCCGCGCACCACGACGGCCTTGAGGTTCTTCGATCCCATGACGGCGCCGAGCCCGCCCCGGCCGTGGAAGTGCTTGAGCTGGTTCACGATGGCGGCGAAGCGGACGCCGCGCTCGCCGGAGATGCCGCACTGGAGCACCCGCACGCGCTTGTCACCGAGCTCCGCCTCGATCCCGTCCTGGACCTCGCCCGAGAGCTGGCCCCAGTAGGCAGCGGCGTCACGGAACTCGATCACGTCGTCCTTGATCCAGAGGTACACGGGCGAGGCCGCCTTGCCGCGGATGACGACGGCGTCCCAGCCGGCCGCGCGCAGCTCCGGCCCCCACCAGCCGCCCGCCTCCGACTCGCCGTAGCCGCCCGTGAGCGGCGACTTGGCGGCCGCCGTGTAGCGGTTGGTGCCGGACAGCGAGAGCCCGTTGATCACGCTCGTGGTGAAGACCAGGACGTTGTCGGGACCGAGCGGGTCTACCCCGGCCGGCATGTCGCGGAGGAGGATGTAGCTCGCCAGCGCTCCGCCGCCCAGGTACTTGCGCACGGTCGTCTCGGGCAGGATCTCGGCGCGGGTTTCGCGGGTGGAGAGGTCGACGTGCAGGATCTTCGCGGTGGTGCCGGCTGCCATAGGGCCTCCCAGGGCTTGGAACCGCCCCTTGCCTCACGCGGCGCGGGACGGGGTGATTGAACGTCGGCAGCGGCGGGTGGATGCCGCAGTGCGGCGCCCTTGCCCGCGCTTCTAGGACGAGACGATAGACGGACTTTGGCCAGTGGGCAAGGGCAATGTCTCCGGGCAAGTTCTCCGGGTATGAGCGCCGCGCCGGTGTCCCTTGGTGCGCTGTTGGCCATGTAACCAGCATGTCGCGGCGTGTACATGTTGACCCGGGAGCATAGGTGACAAAAAGCGCGTTCTCGGTCGTGGGCCGGCCTTCCCACAGAAGCTCACCGTTTGCTTGAGCTGCGCCGGGCGAAGCCGCGCATGGACCTGCGTCGTCTCGACACGCGTGTACCAGAGCACCGCGCGCTGTCTCTAGGTCGTGCTGTGCCTTAAGCGCGTTGCTTCACCTCCGACTCCGCATGCTCCAGCCAGAAGCGCATGTCCATTTCACGGTACAGCGTGGTCGCGGTGTCGAGGTGCTCCTGGGCCTGCTCGCGCTTGCCTGTCCGTCGGTAGAGCCTGCCGAGGCCGAGGTGGCAGTGGGCGACGAGCGGACGCAGGGAGCGCCGCTCGGCGAGCGCGAGCGCCTCGCGGTAGTGGGCCTCGCTGCGCTCGGCATCAAAGCGGTCAGGATGGGCCGCGATGTCGCCGAGCAGGTGCCGCGCATGGGTCGTGTAGGGATGACTCGGAGATTCCACCGCGCGCTCGCCGAGGCTCCGCGCCTCGTCGAGCCGGTCGAGCAGGAGACAGGCGTGACCGAGCATGTAGGAGGCTGCGTTGCGACCGACGACGATCCCGCTCGCCGTCTGGCGCTCGAGAAGCTGCTCGGCCTCCTGGAGCCGGTCCAACGCGTCACGCCGCTCACCGAGCTGCGCGAGGACCCGAGCGGACAAGGCGGCCGTGAACGGAAGCAGGATGGCGACGTTGCCCGCCCGGAGGAGTGCGATCCCATGCTCGATCAGCGAGCGTGCCGTCAACCAGTCGCCCTTGAGGGTGTGGAGCATGCCCGCGCCGAGGTGAGCCCAGCCGACGGTGTATCCGTGGCGCGTCGGCTCGGCGAGGCGAAGGGCTTCGCCTTCATGCTCGGCCGCTTCGGCGAACCGGCCGAGCTGGGCGAGGCTCATGACGAGCCAGATTCGATCCAGCACTGATGCCGGTCCGGGGAGTCCGAAACTCTCGTGGACCCAGTCGGCGGGCAACGCCGCGAGGTTGTCGGTGGCCAACTCTACCACCCGCTCGTACTCACCGCGGAAGTAGTGTGCTTGCTCCAGATAGCTGGTGGCGAGGATTCGGAGCCGAAGGGCCCCCAGCTCTCGTGCGATCGCCAGTGCGCGAGCGCCGAAGGCTAGAGCCTCGCCCAGCTCGCCGAGCAACGAGTGGCCGCTCGCGATGAACGCACAGACACGCCCCCGCCGGCGCTCATCATTCAACCGTTCGGCGAGCGCCTCGGCTTCGTGCAGGCGCTCCAACGCCGGCCGGACTTCGCCGAACACGCTCAGCACCGGCCACAACTCGAGTCGGATCTCGAAGGACTCCTCCAGCGCCGGCTCACTCTCCGGGAGCGCTCCGAGAAGGGTCAGCGCCTGCTCGAACCAGACCCGTGCGGCTTCAAGCGCCGACCGCGCGGTCGCCTGGAGCCCAGCCTGCCGCAGATAGTGCACGGCCTTATCCCGTTGCTCGGCCCGGACGGCGTGCTGAGCGAGCCGCTCGACGTGCTCACCGAGCCTTCCCTGATAGAGGGTTTCGATCGCATCGAGGACTCGTGCGTGCAGCCACTGCCGCCGGGGTGGGAGGAGCTCGGCGGCGACCACGTCCCGAATTCGCTCGTGGGTGAAATCGAAACGGTCTCCGACGCCGTGGACGACGCGCCGGCGGACGAGCTCCTCCAGCCCCTCGGCGGCCGCTGGCTCGTCCACTCCCGCCGCGCGCTGGAGCAGCGTGAACTCGAACTCGCGCCCGATGACTGCGGCCACGCGCAGGAGCTGTCGGGCCTGCTCGCTCAGCCGCTCCAGGCGCCGGGCGATCATGTCCCGCACGTTCGTCGGGAGCGGAAGGCTGTCTGAAGGTTCCAGGGCGACACCACCACACCCGATCGCGCGCATGGTCTCGACGACGATGAACGGGTTGCCGCCGCTGGCCCTCCAGACCTGCTCGCCCCGCTGCGCCAGCGCCGTCGCGTGGCTGTCCGCGCGTCCGAGCAGGCGCACGAGCGTCGTCGTGGGCTCGCGTTCCAGGCGCCCCAGCGACACGCAGACCAGCCGGCGGTCGGCGTCCAACTCGTCGAGGGTACGGCGCAGGAGCGGGTGGTCGGGCAGTTCCTCGTCCCGAATGCTCAGGGCCAGCAGGATGGGCGCGGAATGGAGCCGGCGCCCGAGAAACGCCAGGAAGCGGAGTGTCATGTCGTCCGCCCAGTGGCCGTCCTCCAGCAGGACGAGGAGGGGCTGCGCGACGGCCAGGCGCCGGAGCAACTGGGCCAAAGCCTCGAACAAGCGCATCTGGTCCCCCGGGTTGGACGCTACCGACCGGCCAGGATCGGCCAGCTCTGGGAATAGGCGTGCGAGCTCCGCCCGCCATTCGCTCCCTACACCCTCCAGCACGTGCGAGTCGGTCACGACGCCGGCGTCCCGCAGGGCACTGACCCAGGGCCCGAACGGCAAGATCTGCTCCGTCTCGTAGGCGCGCCCGAGCAGGATCGCTCCGCCACGGCGTCCGGCCTCGGCGGCAAGCTCGGCCAGCAACCGGCTCTTGCCGATCCCAGCCTCGCCGAGGACGGCGAGGACGCGGCCTTGTCCCGCCCAGGCCTCCGCCAGCGCCTCGTGTAACTGCGTGACCTCGCCGTCCCGCCCGACCAGGGGCGCCTCGGCGGGCCCGGTCACGCTCGGCGTGGTTGCCGCCCGTAGGGGGCGTTGCCGGAGGATCTCCTGGTACAGCTCCTTGGTGTCTGCCTCCGGCTCGACGGCCAGCTCACGCCGAAGGACGTCGACGCATTCCTGGTACTGGCGGAGCGCAGCGTCGCGCCGCCCGAGCTGGGCATGCAGGCGCATGAGCGTGCGGTGCACGGCTTCCTGAAGAGGGTCCAGGGCCAGCAGCCGGAGCGCCGACTGCACGGCGGAGGCGGTCGCCCCGACGGCCCGCTGGTGGGCGAGCAGCCGCGCGTGAGCTTCGACAGCACGCTCACGCAGCCGCTCGCGCTCGCTCATGAGCCAGTCCTCGAAGGTCGGCGCGACGACCGTGAGCCCCGCCAGCAGATCGCCCCTGTAGAGGCCGACCGCCGCTTCGAGCGCGACGGGCGTGCCGTCGGCCACCGCCTGCTCGAACGCCGCCACGTCGGTCTGCACCGCGTCCACCGGCAGCGTGATCCCGCCGCCTCCCACGAGGAGCGTGGTGTCCTGGGCAGGGCCCAGCGCTTTACGAAGGACAAAGAGCGTCTGACGGAGCGCGTTGCGGGCCGACCCGTGGGGAACGTCGGCCCAGAGGAGGGCGGTCAGCTTATCCCGGGGCTGAGTCTGGCCCGGGGTGAGGGCGAGATAGGCCAGGAGGGCCTGCGCCTTCTTGGTCGGGACGGTGAGCGGCCGGGCGGTGCCCGCCTGGACCTAAAATCCCCCGAGAAGCGTCAGCGCTAGTCGGCTCATGGTGAGTGATGCTGGACGGACTCTAGCACGAACGTCGGGCGACCTCTTTAGCTGCTAACGCGACCGCAGACGGTTCCGTAACGGCTTGCGGACTATGCTGATGCCCTGAACCCTGAAGCTCTTGCTCTGGCACTTCACGTGCGATTGAACGTTGGGCCAGCGGCGGTGCCGCCGGCGGTATGGACGGCATTGCGGAGGTGCTCATGGTGCCCGCTACCATCGGGAAGCAGGCCGTCGTGGTCGGAGCTGGGATGGCCGGGTTGACAGCCGCCCGCGCGCTCGCCGATCACTTCGAGCGCGTGATCGTGATGGAGCGGGACACCCTGCCGCTGGATGCCGTTCACCGGGCAGGGACACCACAGGCCAGGCACCTGCACGTGCTCCTGGGCGGCGGCCAGCGCGCGCTGAGTGAATTGTTTCCAGACTTCGAGCAGGACCTCGTCCGGGCTGGAGCGGTACCGCTCCGGGCGGACGCCGACGTGCGTACCGAACGCCCGGGCTACGGTCCCTTTCCCCAGCGTGACTTCGGCTGGCTCTGGTACTCCATGTCCCGCCCGCTGATCGAGCTCATCGTGCGACAGCGGGTGCAGCGACACGCCAACATCGCGCTGCGTCAGCGCTGCCGGGTCCAAGGCATCGTGGCGACGCCGGACGGGGTTTCGATCAAGGCGGTGCGATACGAGACCGTTGGCGGCAGGACCGAGACACTCCCCGCGGATCTCGTCGTCGACGCCTCCGGACGCGGCACCCTCACCCTCGCCGTGCTCGAATCCATCGGCCGAGCCCTGCCGGAGGAGACGACCATCGGTGTCGACATCGGCTATGCCACTGCTGTCTTCGCCATTCCGGAGGACGCTCCGCCTGATTGGAAGGGCGTGTTCACGTTTCCCGAGGGGTCCCGGAACTGCCGTTGGGCCGTCGTGCTGCCGTTGGAGGGCCGCCGCTGGATCACGACCGTCGCCGGCCGGCACGGCGACCGGCCGCCCGGGGACGAGGATGGGCTCCTGACATGTGCTCGGGCACTGTGGACCCCGACGGTCTACAACGCGATCAAGCACGCCAAGCGTCTGGAGGAGGTCGCTCGCTTCGGCTTCTCGGCGAGCGTCTGGCGGCATTTCGACCGGCTCGACACCTTCCCGCGGGGATTGCTTCCCTTTGGTGACGCGATCTGCCGCTTCAATCCGGTGTACGGCCAGGGCATGACGGTGGCTGTCCAGGAGGCGTGCCTTCTCCATCGTCTCCTCGAGGGGCGGGCCGCGGAGCCCGATCCGCTCGCTGGGCTGGCGCCCGCCTTCTTCTCCGAGGCGCAGCCCCTGATCGACACGCCGTGGGCGGGGGCGGCCGTCCCGGACTTCGTTCATCCGGAGACTCGCGGGCGACGTCCACCGGATTTCAACAGGAGCCACAAGTTCGGGCTCGCCCTGACCCGGCTCGCGGCCCGGGATCCGATCGTCCACAAGCTGGTGTACGAGGTCGCCCACCTCCTCAGGCCGCGCAGCGTCTATCGGGATCCCGAGCTCGTGGAGCGAGTGCTGGCCGTGATGGCTGAGAAGGGAGACGCGGTGAGACGTGGGCTCTGAAGGACGCCGACCTATGAAGATCGCGATCATCGGGGCCGGGGCGCTCGGAGGCTACTATGGCGCCAAGCTGGCGCGCGCCGGAGAAGCCGTGCATTTCATCGCGCGCGGCGAGACACTTCAGGCGTTGCGCACGCGAGGGCTGACGGTCGTTCGGGATGACCAGACATTCACCGTGCCTGAGGTACAGGCGACGGCGGACGCGGAGGAAGTCGGCCTGGTAGAACTGGTTCTCGTTACGACGAAGACGTACGACCTGGAGGGCGCGATCGAGGCGTTGCGGGTGCTCAAGGGCCCCGAGACGATCGTCGTTCCGCTCCAGAACGGTGTAGATAGCGCCGCACGGCTGGGAGCGGCCACGGACCCCACACACATTCTTGGAGGCCTCACGTACCTTCCGGCCTCGATGCCCGAGCGGGGCGTGGTGCGTCAGGGCGGAACGGAGAAGCCGCTGGTACTAGGACCCCTCCGCGATGCCGACGAAGAAGCAGCGAAGACCGCTCTCTTGGTGTTGCGCGGCGCGGGAATCGCCGCCGAGCGTCCCGCCGACATCCGCGTGGCGATCTGGATGAAGTTCATGGGGGCGATAGGCACCATGGGTGTTCAGTCGGTCACCGGGCGTGGCTTTGGACCGACCCGGGAGGACCCCGATACCAGGGCACTGTACATGGGGTGCATGAGGGAAGTGGAGGCAGTGGCCGGTAAGTCGGGCGTGGTCTTGCCGGACGGCGCGCCGGACCAGCTGCAGGGCAAGCCGTTGGAGCTGGAGGCCATGCACGGGACCGTCGTCCGGCTCGGCGAAGCCTTCGGAGTGCCCACGCCCGTCAACCGGTTCATCTACGCCGCCCTCAAGCTCCGTGCCGGCGCGCGGCGATAGGTCCCCGACATGAAGATCGCGGTTATCGGCGCGGGCGGCATCGGCGGTCCATTCGGCGCGGCGCTCGCGAAGGCGGGCGAGGATGTCACGTTCCTCGCGCGCGGCGCGCATCTCGTTGCCATGCAGCAGAACGGGCTACGCATCGAGGGCGATCGGGGCGAGACCCATATCCACCCCGTCCAGGCCACCGACGATCCCGCCAGCATCGGCATCGTGGACCTGGTGCTGTTCTGCGTGAAGCTATGGGATGTCGAAACTGTCGGGGAGCGGATCCACTCCATTGTCGGGCCGAACACCGCGGTCATCCCGTTGCAAAACGGCATCGACGCCGTTGAGCGGCTGATCCCGATCCTCGGGCGGGATGCGGTGATGGGCGGGACGGCCCTGGTCACCGGCGCGATCGTTTCGCCCGGCGTGGTCCACCAGACCGGCAGATTCCAGCGCATGACCTTTGGCGAGCTCGATGGTCGCGGCAGCGCGCGTGGCCAGCGCATTCACGACCTGTGTCGGGCGGCTGGCTTCGAGGGGCTGCTGAGCGAGGATATCGAGCGCGCGATATGGGAGAAGTTCAACCTGCTGGTGGCACACAGCGCCGTCACCGCGCTCACCCGTCTGCCGATCGGCAAGCTGCGCGACGATCCCGACCTGTTCGGGATGTACGAGGCGACGATGCGTGAGGTCACCGCCGTTGGCCGGGCCAGCGGCGTGCGCTTCCCGCCCGATATCGTCGAGACACAGCTCGCTTTCGTGCGATCCCTGCCACCGGATCACATCGCCTCGATGGCGGTCGACCTGATTCGGGGCAACCGTCTCGAGTTGCCCTGGCTGTCTGGCAAGGTGGTGGCGCTCGGCCGACAATACGGCATCCCGACACCGGCGAACACGTTCATTTGCACCGCCCTGAAGCCCTACGTGAACGGCACGCCGGCGTAGTGGTCGGCGCCCGGCCGCTCAGCCTTCGCGTTCGGCGAACAGAGAGGTCGGGCAGGCGAGGGTCAGGTTGAGGTAGCCCGGCCGCCGACGCGCGTTGCGGGGCCAGAGCGTCGTGTAAAGCACAGGGTTGATCTCCGGCCGGGGGGTCAAGGGCGACGCGTTCTCCAAGAACTCGACGGGCGATGGCTGCTCGAAGAGCTTTGGGCGAGATCCTCTGGACTGCGCCCTATTTGCGGCCGGTCTTGCGCGCCACGCCGGTCCGCACCGCGGCGTCCGCCAGTGCGGCGGCCACCGTGGGCACCACCCGCGGGTCGAACATGGACGGCGTGATGTACTCCTCGCTGATCTCGCTGTCGGCCACGATGCCCGCGAGCGCGTGCGCCGCCGCCAGCTTCATCTCGTCGTTGACGCTGCGCGCCCGCACGTCGAGCAGGCCCCGGAAGAAGCCGGGGAAGCAGCAGGAGTTGTTGATCTGTGGGGTGAAGCTGCCGATGTGTTCGCGCCGCGCGAGACCTTACTATGCATCGAGCAGCCTGACGAACTCGGCCACATCGATTTGAGCGTCCCGGATCAGCCGTCGCAGCAGGCCTGGCTTCAGGTCTCGGTGATCTGGAACGGTCAACGGCAGGCGGGTTGGATCATGCAAATGCCGCAGGCGAAGATGACTGCCGCGCTGACGCACGACATCGTAGCCGAGACGCTTGAACGCGCGCACCGCCTGCTGCCCGGAAACGACGGGCAGGCTCGGGCTCACCGAGTGATGACGACGCTCCCGACAAGAACGCCCGAGGGATCGGGTAGCGGCTGCCCCTGAGCCTCAAGGTCCTCCAGGCAGAGCTCGATCGCCTCCCGGATATTGGCCAGGGCCGTCTCGATGGTGTCACCCTGCGTGTAACAGCCGGGCAGTGATGGGCAAGTGACCACGTAGCCACCCGCCTCGTCTGGCTCGAGGAGCACCTTGAAGTCATAGGCCGCCACGCCTCTCCCTCCTCCGCGGATCTCTGACATCCACTACCAGCCATAAAGATAGCACGGGCCAAGGGAGACTCAGGATGTGCTATGCGGCTCAGACCCTTGGCTCGTAGCCGCGGGCAGCTCGTCCGTCGGGCCGCTCAGCCCAGACCTCCGCGATCGCCGGGCCGGGGGCTACTTGCGGCCGGTTTTCCGCGCCACGCCCGTCCGCACCGCGGCGTCCGCCACGGCGGCGGCCACGGTGGGCACCACCCGCGGGTCGAACATGGACGGCGTGATGTACTCCTCGTTCCGCTCGGAGTCGGCCACGATGCCCGCGAGCGCGTGCGCGGCCGCCAGCTTCATCTCGTCGTTGACGCTGCGCGCCCGCACGTCGAGCAGGCCGCGGAAGAAGCCGGGGAAGCAGCAGGAGTTGTTGATCTGGTTCGGATAGTCGGAGCGGCCCGTGGCCATGACGCGCACGTAGGGGCCGGCCTCCTCGGGCATGATCTCGGGCGTCGGGTTGGCCATGGCGAAGACGATCGGGTCGCGGTTCATCGTCTGGATGTCCTTGAGCGAGACGACACCGGGGCCGGAGAGCCCGATGAAGACATCGGCGCCCTTGAGCGCCTCGCCAGCCGAGCCGTGGAGCCCCTCGGGGTTCGTGTGCTCGGCGAACCACTGCTTCATCGAGTTCATGTTCTCCGTGCGCCCGCGGTAGATCGCCCCGGCCCGGTCGCAGCCGACGATGTGGCGCGCGCCCTCGAGCATCAGGAGCTTGGCCGTCGCGATGCCGGCGGCGCCCGCGCCGGTGAAAACGATGCGCACGTCGGGGAGCTTCTTGCCCACCACCTTGAGCGCGTTCAGCAGCGCCGCGAGGACGACGACGGCCGTGCCGTGCTGGTCGTCGTGGAAGACGGGGATGTCCAGATCGCGCTGGAGGCGCTCCTCGATCTCGAAGCAGCGCGGCGCCGAGATGTCCTCGAGGTTGATGCCTCCGAAGACGGGCGCGATGGCCTTCACGATCATCACGATCTCGTCCACGTTCTTGGTATTGAGGCAGAGCGGGAAGGCGTCCACGTCGGCGAACTCCTTGAAGATGAGCGCCTTGCCCTCCATGACGGGCTGCGCCCCGTTGGGGCCGATGTCCCCCAGGCCCAGCACCGCCGAGCCGTCCGAGACCACGGCGACCGTGTTCTGCTTGATGGTCAGCGTGTAAGCCTTCTCCGGGTCGTGGTGTATGGCCATACACACGCGCGCGACGCCGGGCGTGTAGGCCATGGACAGGTCGTCGCGCGTCTTGACCGGCACGCGGCCCTTGATCTCGATCTTGCCGCCCAGGTGCATCAGGAAGGTGCGGTCGGAGACGTGGACGACGGTGACGCCCTCGATGCCGCGGATGCGGTCGGTGATCCGCTGGCCGTGGGCCTCGTCGCTGGCCTTGAAGCTGATGTCGCGGGTGACCTCGCGCCCCACCTCGACGATGTCGATGGCGCCGATGTCGCCGCCCTCGGCGCCGATGGCGGACGTCACCTTGCCGAGCATGCCGGGGGTGTTGACGATGCGGACCCGAACGGTGAGGCTGTAGCTGGCTACCGGCGCATTGCTCATGAGAGCCTCCATGCGTGAGCTGTCGACTGGTCGTTGCGGGCGCGGCCCGAAAGTGAATGAGCCTTGAGAATAGACCCCACGGCCCTCCGGGGCAAGGGCCTTTGGAGGAGGCCGTCCTGCCCATTGCCAGCCGGCCGCGGGCGGCTGTACACTGCCGCTTGATGCGTGCCACCTGCCTCGCCGTCGCGCTCCTGCTCGCCGCCGCCTCCCCGGCTTGGGCGCAGCCCAGCCAAATCGTCATCTCCCAGCCCGCCGAGGCGACCACCATGGACCCCGGGCGGTCGACCCAGGTCCTGACGGTCAATTACTTCGTCAACCTCTATGACACCCTGACGCGCTGGGATACGGCGCTCCAGCTGCAGCCCGGGCTGGCGACGTCGTGGAAGACGATCAACGACATCACGTGGGAGTTCACGCTGCGGCCCGGCGTCAAGTTCCACGACGGGACTCCCTTCACGGCCGAGGACGTCAAGGCCACGTTCGAGCGCAACATGCAGCCGGGGAAGACCGTGGTCACGCCGGGCTTCACGACCATCGAGGCGGTGCAGGTGGTGAGCCCCAGCGTCATCCGCATCGTCACGAAGAAGCCCGACCCGCTCATCGCGGTGCGCATGGCCCAGATGGGCTCCCAGATCCTGCCTGCGCGGCTTATCACGGACGACGGCGTCAAGGAGCTGGCCCGACGCGCCGTGGGCACCGGCGCCTACCGCTTCGTCGAATGGGTCAAGGACGAGCGGCTCGTCATGCAGGCCAATCACGACTGGTGGGGGTGGGAGGGGAAGGCGCCGTCCGTCGAGCGCGTGATCTGGAAGCCGATCCCCGACGAGTTCCCGCGCATCGTCGCGCTCGAGAAGGGCGACGTGGACATCATCACCAACGTGCCGCCGGACCGCATGAAGGGCATCGCGGAGGGGCGGGCGACGAAGATCGTGACGGTCCCGGCCACGCGCACAGTCACGTTCTGGATGAACACGAACCAGCCGCCGCTGTCCGACAAGCGCGTGCGGCAGGCCATGCACTACGCCCTCGACGTCAACGGGATCGTGAAGAACCTCTACGCCGGCATGGGCAAGCCCTTCAGCGGGGGACTCGCCGACACCGACTTCGGCTACAACGCGGCGCTCAGACCCTACCCGTTCGACCCGGCGAAGGCGCGCGCGCTCCTTGCCCAGGCAGGCTTCGGAAGCGGCATCGACGTGACGCTCTACGCGGGCAGCGGCACCATGGTCAACGACAAGGCGCTCGTCGAAGCCATCGCGGACATGTGGGCCAAGGTTGGCATCCGCGCGCGCATCGAGATGATGGAGATGGGCGCCCGCCAGCGCATGAACAACGACCGCACGGTGCCGCCCTCGGGGATCATGCTGATCAACCCGCAGTCCACCCTGCTGGACGCCGACGGCAGCCTCTGGCGGCTCTTCCACCCGAGCGGTTTCGGCGGCAAGTACTGGATCGGCAACCAGCCTGGCCAGCGCTTCTACGAGTTGATGGAGCAGGCCCGCTACACGCTCGACCAGAAGAAGCGCAAGGCGATCTACGCCGAGGCGACGCAGATCATCCACGACGACAAGCCCTGGCTCGAGCTCTTCCAGGAGGTCGTGGTCTACGGCGTGAGCCGCCGCGTCTCGTTCAAGCCGCGCGCCGACTACCGCCTCATCGTGTCCGAGATGTCGCTCGCCCGCTGACGCTCGCTTCCCCCAATTTCATGGAGACCCGATGGCTCACCGCGGCATGAAGTTCGGCATTTTCCTGGCTCCCTTTCACAGGGTGGGGGAGAACCCGACGCTGGCGATCGACCGCGACATGGAGCTGATCGAGTGGCTCGACCACCTGGGGTACGACGAGGTCTGGGTCGGCGAGCACCACTCGGCGGGGTGGGAGCTGATCGCCTCGCCCGAGATCATGATCGCGGCCGCCGCCGAGCGCACGCGCCACATCAGGCTGGGCTCCGGCGTCACGAGCCTGCCCTACCACCACCCCTTTCTGGTCGCCCAGCGCTTCGTCCAGCTCGACCACATGACGCGCGGGCGCGCGATGCTCGGCTGCGGGCCCGGCGCCCTCGTCTCCGACGCCTACATGATGGGGATCGAGCCCGTCACCCAGCGCCGGCGCATGGACGAGGCGCTCGATGCCATCATGGCGCTCCTGCGCTGCGACGGGCCCGTGAGCATGAAGACCGACTGGTTCGAGCTGCGGGAGGCGCGGCTGCACCTCGCCCCCTACACGGACCCCCACTTCCCCATCGCGGTGGCGAGCGTGCTGACGCCCGCGGGCATGGTCAGCGCGGGCAAGCACGGCTTGGGCGTCCTTTCGCTCGGCGCGGGGCTGCCGGGCGGCCCCGAGGCGATCGCCGCGCACTGGCAGATCGCCGAGGAGACGGCGGCCCAGCACGGCAAGACCATGGACCGCGGACAGTGGCGCCTCGTCGTCAACGTCCACGTCGCCGAGGATGACGAGCTGGCGCTCCGACAAGTGCACGCCGGAGAGCGCCGTGAGACCGTGACGTACTTCGAGGAGACGCTGGGGCGGCCACCCGGCAGGGCGGACGACCCGCTCCGCGAGGGCGTCGCGGCCGGCACGACGCTCGTCGGCACGCCCGACACCGTGAGCAAGGGTATTGACCGCTTGGTGGATTTGTCGCGCGGCGGCTTCGGCGGCCTCCTCTTCCGCGCCCACGAATGGGCGAACCGCGAGGAGACGCTCAAGAGCTACGAGCTCTTCGCGCGCTACATCATGCCGCGCTTCCAGGGCTCGCTCGACAGCGTCGCCGGGTCGAACGAGTGGGCCCGCGCCAACCGCAAGACCATCTTCGGGCCGAACGTCGAGGCGATCCGCAAGGCGTTCACGGACGCCGGCCGCCCGGTGCCCAAAGAGTTCCTGTCGCGCACGACGGGCGGCGCCGACGCCGGGCCGATCGTGCCGGGCGGCGCGTGATCGGCGGACGTCCGCGGGCTAACGACCTTCCGGCTCGAGTCGGGCGATCGCCGGGAAGACCTCCGCCTCCGCCCGGCGCAGGTCCTCGACGAAGTCGACCTCCGTCCAGGGCAGCCCCGTCACGTCCACCGCCTCGACGTGCTGCCGGGTCACGAACAGATGCAGCGCGTCCTCGTACTCGCAGAGCCCGTGGCTCTGCTCGATCACCTGCTCGAGCAGGTGCACGAGGTCCGGGCCCGCCTCCGCTCCGCATTTGAAGAAGCCGATGCCCTCCCCGACGCGATCCCACGCCGTGGGCACCATTTTCTTCCCGAGGGCGATGACACGGTCCCGCCGCGTATAGAGCTTCACTTCCTCGCCCGTGTCGGCGAAGCCCCGATCGATCAGGAGCGCGTTCGCGGCCGCCGAGCGCACGAGGCGGCGCAGAAACTCGCGCGGGAACACGACGTCGGCGTCCATGATCAGCGTCGGCTCCCGGACGATCACGTCGCGCGCGCTGTAGAGGGATATCGACGAGCCCTTGCGGTAGGCGGGGTTGTGGACGCACTCGACCGTCATGCCGTGCTTCGCTGCCGCGGCAAGGGCCGTCACTTGATCCGCGCAGTGCCCGACCACGATCACGGCGCGCCGCACGCCGACCGCATGGAGCGCCTCCAGCATCCAGGCGAGGATCGCCCGGCCTCCGACCGGCAGGAGTGATTTTTGCGTGTGATCGGTCAACGGCGCAAGCCGGCCCGCCACACCCGCGGCGAGGATGACCGCCGTCAATTCATGGCCCAGCATCCGCTAAGAGTCGCATCCGGGAAGCGCCGTGTCCATAGTATCGTGTGTGCATGGGCGAGAGCGCGACCCGGCGGTCTGAGACGGAGCTGGCGGAGACGTTCGGGCGTGACGGCTTCGTGGCGGTACCGGGTCTGTTCGGCGAGGAGGAGATGCGGCGGATCTCGGCGTGGACCGACGAGCTCGGGGCTCTCCCCGAGGCGCCGGGCCGATGCATGATGTACTTCGAGCCGAGCCTGCTGCGCCCGGGCGAGCGCGTGCTCCAGCGGATCGAGAACTTCTGCCCCTTCCATGCCGGCTTCGCCGCGCTGTGCGACAGCGAGAAGCTGCGCGGCACGGTGTCCCGGCTCTTCGGCGAGCCGGCGGTGCTCTTCAAGGACAAGATCAACTTCAAGCTGCCCGGCGGCGACGGCTTCAAGCCCCATCAGGACCAGCAGGCCGGCTGGAGCGCCTACGCCGACCTGTTCATCACCGCCATGGTCAGCGTCGACCCGACCACCGCCGAGAACGGCTGCCTGGAGCTCTGCGCCGGACAACACCGGCAGGGCCTTCTGGGGGAAGAGTGGGCGCCCATGACCGACGGCGACATGCGCCGCCTGGATGCCCGTCCGGTGCCGACCCGGGCCGGTGACGCCGTGTTCTTCGATTCCTACACGCCGCACGCTTCAGGCCCGAATCTCACCGCCGAGCGGCGGCGCGTGCTCTACATTACCTTCAACCGCCGATCGGCCGGGGATCACCGCGTGCGCTACTATGCCGACAAGCGAAAGAGCTTCCCGCCCGATATCGAGCGTGATCCCACGCGCACATACACCTTTCGGGTCTGAGTCCCCGTCCGAGTCTGAATCCCTGTCGCGCGGATCTTGATTCCGACGGCCGATTCTGGTACTCATGACAATCGTGGAACCCAGACGATGACGGTCCGGCGGATTTTCCTGCTCGCTCTCGTGGCCTGCCTGTCGATCACTTCCCCTGCGCACGCCTACCTCGATCCCGGGACCGGCAGCATGCTCCTCTCGGCCATCATCGGCGTGGCGGCGGGGGTGGGGCTGGCGCTCAAGCTGTTCTGGTACCGGCTCGTCGGCTTGCTTCGCGGCAAGAAGGGCGGACGTCCCGACGCCCGATGAAGATATGGGAGGACTGGAAGAGCTACCGCGCCTTCCAGAAGCTTCCGTCGCGCGACCGCGGCATCGTCTTCTACTCCGAAACCTACCAGGACTGGCACCACCTCCAGCCGCTCATCGACTTCCTCATCGAGCGCCTGTCCCGGACGGTCTGCCACGTCACCTCCGAGCAGACCGTGCCCGTGCCGTCCCCGTCCAACTCCGGCCTGCACGCCTTCCGCATCCGCTCAGGCGCCCTGCGCACCTGGTTCTTCCAGATGCTCAAGGCCGACGTCATGGTTCTGACGATGCTGGACCTCCAGAACTTCCAGCTCAAGCGATCGGTCCACCCCGTGCGCTACGTCTACGTGTTCCATAGCATGGGCAGCACGCACATGGTGGATCACGAGAACTCGTACGACCACTACGACGACCTCTTCTGCACCGGGCCCCATCACGTCGCCGAGATCCGCCGGCGCGAGGAGCTGAAGGGTCTGGCGCCGAAGCACCTGTTCGCCTACGGCTATCCGCGGCTCGAGCGTCTCGTCGAGCTGGCCGCCGCCCACTCGCGGGCGCCGTCGGGCACGGTCACCGCGCTGCTCGCGCCGACGTGGGGCGAGCACTCCATCCTGCACGTCTGCGGTGAGCCGTTGATCGCCGCCCTGCTGGACGCCGGCATCCACGTGATCCTGCGGCCGCACTACCAGACGGCCCGGCTCGCGCCGCGTCTCGTTCAGCGCCTGGTCACCCGGTTCGGGCCCGACCGGCGCTTCCGCCATGTGGACCGGATGGAGGAGAGCGCCTCGCTGCTCGAGTCCGACCTCTTGATCTGTGATTGGTCCTCCATGGCCATCGAGTACGCCCTGGCTCTCGGCAAGCCGGTGCTCTTCGTCGATGTCCCGCCCCGCGTGCGGAACCCGACGTACGCGGAGCTGGGTCTCGAGCCGATGGAGATGCGCATCCGTCGGGAGCTCGGGACCGTGCTGCCGCTCGATCGAGTGGCGGATGCGCCGCAGCGCGCGGCGGAGCTGCTCCGGGGCGCGGCGGAGTTCCGTACACGCAGTGCGGCGTTGCGGGATGCATGGGCCTTCAACGTCGGCCGGAGCGTGGAGGTGGGGGCGCGGGAGATTGCCCGCATCGCGGACGAGCGGGCGGGCGCCGGGGCTTCGGGCGCCGCGCTTCACGCGGGGCGCCGGCCTAGCGGAGAGAAGTGAGCGCGAGAAGGCGGCTGCTCCGCTGGGGAAGCTGGTTCGCCGTCCTCAACGCGGCGCTCCTGGCTGGGGTCGGCCTGCGCTACCTCTGGTACTACTCCGCGCTCCAACCCTCGCTCGCCTGGATCTACGCGGTCCCCGCCTTCCTGGGCCAGATGACCGCGCTCGGGTACATTCCGTTCCTCCTGCTGGTCCCCGTGATGGTGCTGGTTCCGCGGCCTCAAGTGGTCGTGCCCCTCGGCGTCTTTCTGGCCAGCGCCGTTCTCAGCTTCATGGTCCTCGACAGCCTGGTCTTCGCCGAGAACCGGTACCACGTCGGCGTCCTGACCTTCCTCCTGCTGGCGCCGCTGACCTGGGCGTTTCTCGCGCTCTACTTCCTCGTCGGGGTGGCCATCGAGGCGATGCTGGCGCTCTGGGTCTGGAAGCGCAGCGCGGTCCCCCCGCGGCGTCGCATCGGGAGGTATCTGGCGCTGGGCCTCGGGATCTGCTTCGTGGCGAGCCACCTCGCCCACGCGTGGGCCGAGGCGCACAGTTACGTGCCGGTGACCGCGTTCACCCGGTACCTGCCGCTGTACTTCCCGCTCAAAGACTCGCGGCGGATGGCGAGGCTCGGCCTCGTGGATGAAGCCCGGGCGCGGGAGCACAGGCTCGTCACCGCCCTCGGCCGGCCGCCCGACGGCGAGCTCAACTACCCGCTGGCCCCCCTGCGGTGCGAGCCACGCCACCCGATGCTCAACGTCCTGCTCGTCGTGGTCGACGCCATGCGCGCCGATGTCCTCGCGCCCAACGCCGCGCCGAGGCTCGCCGAGTTCGCGCAGGGCGCGACCCGGTTCGATGCGCACTACAGCGGCGGGAACGCGTCGCGGGCCGGCATGTTCTCCCTGTTTTACGGGCTCCCCGCGACCTACTGGGACGCCTTCGCCGACCTCGGCCAGCCACCGGTGCTGATGGACCTCTTCCGGAAGTACGACTACCAGCTCGGCCTGTTCTCCAGCTCTCCCGTGTACGGCTGGGTCGTCGAGCTGGATCGGACGGTCCTGGCCCGCATCCCGAACCTGCGCCGCGAGACGATCTCCCCCGTCCCAGGGTCCGCCGCGAGGGACCGGATTTTGACGGATGAGTGGTACGACTGGCTTGACCGGCGGGACCCGTCGCGTCCCTTCTTCGGGTTCCTCTACTACAATGCCGCGGCCGCTTTCGAGCCACCCGACGACTACCCCCCGGCCGTGCCGGTCCCGCCGGGCGCGTCGGAGTGGGTCCGCCGGCACTCCCGCTACCTGACCGCCGTGCGCTTCCTCGACGCCCTGATCGGGCGGGTGCTCGACGACCTGGCGCGCCGGAAGCTCGACGAGCGCACCGTAGTCATCGTCACGTCCGATCACGGCATGGAGTTCGATGAGAACGGGCAGGGCTTCACGGGACACGGAACGGCCTACAGCGAGCTCCAGATGCACACGCCGCTGGTCATCCGCTGGCCGGGGCGGCCGCCGGGGCGCGTCCTTCGCCGAACCTCCCACAACGACGTGGCGCCGACCCTGCTCACCGAGCTGTTCGGCTGCGCGAATCCGCCCTCCGACTACGCGAGCGGCCAGAGCCTTTTTTCCGACAGCCAATGGGAATGGCTCATCGGCGCCAGCCACCTCGACTTCGCCTTGATCGAGCCGGAACGGGTGACCATCGTCCGCCCGAACGGCTACGAGATCCGCGACCGGAACTATCGCCTCGTCCAGAACCCGCAGCTCCCCAACGCGGGCCTGCGGGCTGCGCTCGCGGAGATGCGCCGGTTCTACCGATAGCTGCGCTGCTGGCGATAGCTGCGCTGCTGGCGATAGCGGCGCGGCTGGCGATAGCGACACGGCTGGGCGGGCGAAGGGGGCCGTCGGGGATCGGCCGCCAACCGCTCCGGATTGCCGGGCTGCTCCTCCTCGCGTGCGCGACCGCCCTGCCTGTCTCGGCCGACGAGACGGGCGGCAACCGGGTCCGCGTGACGACCAGCCGTCTCGACCTGGTGTTCTCCCTCGATGGCGCCAGCCCCGTCGCGTGGCGCGCCTGTCATCCGTCCTGCGCGCAGGCCGATGTGGGGCAGGGGATGTCCGTCCGCTTCACCGGCCGCGATGATCCGCCTCAGGCGCGGCTCTACCTTCGCGGCCCTGGTCCGCCCGTGGATCTCCAGGGCCTGCGCTTCACCGCCGACCTCACCGAGGGCGCACGCGCCCGGATGGTGACCTTCCGCTCCGACCTGCCGGGCGGCGGCGTGCGCATGGCCAAGTCGTTCGAGGTCTCGCGGGAGGGCTACGAGGTCGTGATGACGGTGCGACTGAGTGGAGAGAAGGCCGCCGCGTTCACGGCGGGCCGGCGCCTCGAGCTCGAGCTGGGCGCGGGGCGAGGTCTCCTCCCGGCGCCCGCACCAGGCTTCTCCGCGATGCTCGACCGCGTGAGCCGGGTGGTCATCGCTGGAGGCGGCGTCCGCGCCGTCGGCGACGACGCCCGAGACCCCACGCCTCTCGGCGCGGGCGACTGGGTGGGATTCCGCGGCCGATTCTGGGCGGTGTTCCTGCGTCCCGGCGACGCCGGCGTCCTCGAGCCTCGGTCCGGCGCGAGCGCCGCCCTCGTCACGGCCGACCCGCCAGGACGGCTCTCGTGGCGCTACACCTTCTACTCGGGGCCGCTGGAGAGCCGCGCGCTGACCCGCGCCGACCCGGGCCTCGAACGGCTGCTCTTCTCCGGGCTCTGGTCCTGGCTGCGCGCGCTGAGCCTGGCGCTCCTGTTCCTCCTCCACGGGCTGACCGCGCTCGTCGGCCAACCCGGCCTCGCGATCGTCGCCCTCGCGGTGTCCGTCAAGGTCCTCCTCCTGCCGCTGACGGTCGTGGCCGAGCGCTGGCAGGAGCAGGTCAACGCCACACAGGCGCGGCTTCAGCCAGGGCTCGACGCCATCAAGGCGGCCCATCGGGGCGAGGAGCGCGCGCGGCGCACGCTGGCCCTGTACCGTGAGGAGGGTGTCCACCCGCTGTACACGCTGAGGAGCCTGCTCGGCGTCCTGATCCAGCTGCCCGTGTTCGTCGCCGTGTTCGACATGCTGGCGGAGGACTTCGATCTCAGCCGGGTGGGGTTTCTCTGGATCCAGGACCTGTCGAGGCCGGACGAGCTGTTGCGGCTGCCCGTGTGCCTGCCGTTCTTCGGGTGCTACCTGAACCTGCTGCCGTTCCTGATGAGCGGCGTATCGCTGGCGGCCCTGCTCCGGTTCCGCTCCTCCGCTCTCACGCCCTCTCTCGTTCGCAGGCAGCGCAGAAACCTGACGGGCATGACCCTGCTGTTCTTCCTGCTCTTCTACACCTTTCCCGCCGGAATGGTCCTCTACTGGACCTCGACAAACGCCGTCCAGCTCGCCGCCCAAGAAGTGAAACGCCGCCTCGGCCGAGCAGGCCGCCGATAAGGGCCCATCTGCGAGGCGGCGCCCGAGGGCCGCAGGCCGGCGAGAAGGGTCCAGATGCGAGGCGGCGAGGGATGCGACGAGCGAGGCGTACTCTCCGTACGTTTCGCTAAGAGCGACCGAGCCAACGAAGCAGATGGGCCCTTATCGGCGGCCTGCCAGCGTGGGCACGACGTCCTCGCCGGCGGGCGCGGCCTGGTACGCGAGGCGGGCATTGGACATGGCCTTGCTCCAGCTGTCCTTGGCCATGTAGCAGCGGGCGATGTAGACGTACGCGAGCCGGCGCGTGCTGTCGAGCTCGAAGACCCGCTCGAACTTGACGATGGCCTCGTCGTATTTCTTGTCCAGGTAGAGCTGCTGCCCCTCCTTCATCACCGAGTCGGCCGTCTCGAAGCCGAGCCAGGCGCACCCGCCGAGCAGGGAGGCTTTCACGAGCCACGCCACCACGGCCACTCCACGACTCCGCCGACCGACGATGCCGCCCTCCTTAGAGCGTCGTGAGCCCGGCCGGACAGCTGACGCCCGTTCCGCCGATCCCGCAGTAGCCCCGCGGGTTCTTCGCGAGGTACTGCTGGTGGTAGTCCTCCGCGTAGTAGAAGTCGGGCGCCTGCCGGATCTCGCTCGTGATCGCCTTGTAGCCCGCCTTGCCCAGCGCCCGCTGATACGCGTCCTTCGACGCCTCGGCGGCTCGGAGCTGCGCGTCGCCGTAGCAGTAGATGGCGGAGCGGTACTGGGTGCCCGTGTCATTGCCCTGGCGCATGCCCTGGGTCGGGTCGTGGCCCTCCCAGAAGAGGCGGAGCAGCCTGTCGTAGGAAATCGCGGCGGGTTCGAAAACCACGCGCACGGCTTCCGTATGCCCCGTCAGGCCGCTGCAGACTTCCTCGTAGGTCGGGTTGGGTGTGAAGCCGCCCGCATAGCCGACCGAGGTCGAGTAGACGCCCCCCGCCTGCCAGAAGATCCGCTCAGCGCCCCAGAAGCAGCCCATGCCGAAGAGCGCCAGCTCCGTGCCGGCGGGGAAAGGCGGCTCGAGGTGCGCGCCGCTCACGAAATGCGCCGCGGGCGCCGGCATGGCCGCCGCGCGGCCGGGAAGCGCCTCGTCCTCCGCGATCATCGAGAGCTTGTGGAGACCGAACATGGGTGCCCTCCGGTTACAAGACGACTTTCTTGTCGCGCAGCTCGCGGATCCTCGAAGGCGCCAGGCCGCACTCGGCCAGGATCTGGTCGGTGTGCTCGCCGCGGAGCGGCGCGGCGCGCCGCACGCCCGGCGCCATCCGCGAGAACTTGAGCGGCGTCCCGACCACGGGGATCTCGCCGAGCGTGGGGTGCGTCACCTTCTGGACGATACCGCGCTCGATCGTCTGCGGGTCGGTCATCACCTCGGCCACGGTGTTGACGGGCGTGGCGGGGACGTCGGCCTCCGCCAGGAGCTTCAAGAGTGGCTCGCGGTCCCGCTCGCCGATCACCCGCTCCAGCAGCGTCTCGAGCTCGACACGATTCTTGACCCGCTGCTGGTTGACCGCGAATCGCGGGTCGGCCGCCAGGTCGTCGAGGCCGAGCGCGCCCACGAGCTTCAGCCAGAAGCGGTCGTTGGCCGCGGCGATGAAGATCCACTGGCCGTCCTTGCACTTGAAGTTGCGGTAGGGCGAGAGCGACGGATGCCCCGAGCCGAGCGCCTTGGGGACGGCGCCGGTCAGGAGGTAGCCCTCGGCGTGGAAGGCCAGCAGGCTCACCGCGGTCTCGAGGAGCGAGCCGTCGACCCGCTGGCCGAGCCCGGTGCGCTCCCGCTGGATCAGGGCGGCGCAGACGCCCATTGCGCAAAGTATGCCCGTCGAGAGATCCAGGAAGGACACGCCCGCGCGCACCGGCTGGCCGCCCGGCTCACCGGTGATGGACATGATGCCGGAGAAGGCCTGCATGAGCGCCTCGTAGCCCGGCGCGTCCTTGCGCGGGCCTGTCCGGCCGAAGGCCGAGACGGAGCAGTAGATGAGCCGGGGATTGATCGCCGCCAGCGCCTCGTAGCCGAGGCCGAAGCTCTCCATGGTGCCCGTGCGGAAGTTCTCGATGAGGACGTCGGAGGACCCGACGAGGGTCTTGACGACCTCGACCGCCTCCGGGGCCTTGAGATCGAGCGTCATGCCGCGCTTGTTGCGGTTGAAGAGGAGATAGGCCGCGGCTTCGCCGTCCTTGTGGGGCGGCCAGGTGCGGGACTCGTCGCCGCCGCCCGTGTCCTCCACCTTGATGACGTCGGCCCCGAGGTCGGCCAGGAGAGCGCCGCACCAGGGGCCGGCGATGACGCGGGAGAGATCGAGCACGCGGACGCCGTCGAGGGCGAGGGGGAAGGTGGCCATGCCCGCTACTATACCGCGCCCCGTGTTACACTCCAGCGGCGGTAAAAGTTTGTGCCGGGCAAGGAGAATGACGATGGCGCGTGCATGGATCTGGGTCGTGGCGGCGGCGGACGACAAGCCCTCGGGCACCGTGACGATCGAGAGCAAGTTCACGTTCGCCTAGCGCCTCATGGCCCAGGAGAGCGACAGCCGCTTTTACGCGAGGGTGTTCTGGCTGACCGCGGCCGCGCTGCTGGCGCTGGCCCTCCTGAGCATCCTCAAGCCCTTCTTCGAATCCATCCTGTGGGCGGGGTTGCTCGCTTTTCTCCTCGCGCCCGTCACGCGCCGGCTCACGCGCGCCTTCCGCGGGCGCCGGAGTCTCGCGGCCTTGCTCGTGACGCTGGCGGGGGCGCTCTTCGTCCTGATCCCGGCCGTCGTCACCGCGGTCGTCTTCGCCGGCCAGGCGTCCGAGCTCGTCGCCAAGCTCCAGGAACTCGCCGACCGGTACAAGATCGCCCAGGCGAGCGACGTCTTTCTGGTGCCGGCCCTCGACCGCCTCGTCCAGTGGATCAGCAGGCTCGTATCCGTGTCACCGGAGCAGATCCAGGGCTTGGCGATCCAAGGCTCCAAGTCGCTGCTGATCCTCCTCGTCGCCTCTAGCGGCGCCTTCTTCGCCGGCGTGCTGGGTGTGGTTGTCGAGGTGACCCTGACCCTCTTCCTCCTATTCTTCTTCGTGCGCGACGGCGAGCGGGCGGTGGCGCGCGGCCTGACCATGATCCCGCTGAGCGCCGAGCGGAAGGAGCACCTGGTCGGCCACCTCTCGGCCGTGACGCGGGCGGTGGCCCTGGGGACGCTCCTCACGGCCGTGTGCCAAGGGACGCTGGTCGGCCTCAGCTTCGCGTTCACGGGCCTGCCGTCTCCCGTCGTCTTCGGTGTCCTGGCCTCGCTGGCGGCGCTCATCCCGCTGGTGGGCTCAGCCCTGGTATGGGTCCCCGCAGCGATTGTGCTTGTCGCGCACGGGCGGGTGGGCGCCGCCATCTTCCTCGCCTTCTGGGGCCTGGTGGTGGTCTCCCTGGTGGACAATATCGTCAAGCCGCTCGTCGTCTCCGGCCGGGCACAGATCTCGACGCTGCCCGTGCTCCTCGGTCTGATGGGCGGCCTCGCGACATTCGGCGCCATCGGCATCATCCTCGGTCCCGTGGTGGTCGCCCTCGTGCTCGCCCTCTTTCGCTTCGCCGAAGAGGAACACGGAGCCTGAGCCCGGCCGCTGCGCCGCCGCCACGCGGGCAGCGCCTCTGGGTTGGCCTCGCGGCGATGATCGTCCTGGCGGCGGCCGTGGTCGTCGGCTGGAAGCTCCTCTCCGGCTTAGAGCCCAACAGGGCGACTAAAGGCAGGCTGGTGGCGTACGTCGGTGACCGCTCCTGCGCCGAGTGCCACGCGAAGCAGAGCAACGAGTGGCTGGGCTCGCATCATCAGCGCGCCATGCAGCCCGCGACGGCCGAGACCGTCTTGGGCGACTTCAACGGCGTGTGCCATGTCCGGGGTCAGGTCTTGCATTACGACATCAGGCACCCAGGACTGGGCTAGCCGCGATTAACCGGGCCCGGAAATGTAGGAATGCAAGACCTGACCCCGGCCAAACGGTCTAGCCGACGGGGATGGGGCGGCCGTCCACGACCGTGGGGCCGGCGCCGGCGATCGTGGTCCGGTGCATGACCCGGCGGTGACGCTGTTCGTCCCACGGGCGACCGCGGTGAAGCACGCAGCGGTTGTCCCACATGACGAGGTCGTTCCGTTTCCAGACGTGGCAGTAGACGAACTGGGGCTGAGTCGCGAATTCCAGCAGCTCCTTCAGCAGCGCGCGGCCTTCCTCCACCGGCCTGCCGATGATGTACGAGGCGTGGGAGCCCAGGTAGAGGGACTTCCTGCCCGTCGCCGGGTGGGTTCTCACCACCGCCTGCTGGATCGGCGGGACGATGGCCCGCTCCGCGTCGGTGAACTGGTCGTAGCCGATGAGCCCCCGCGAGTAGACGAAACTGTGCTCGGCGACGAGCGCATCGAGCCCTCGGCGGCGCTCGGCCGGCAGGGCATCCCACGCGCCGCGGAGATCGGCGTACTCGGTCTCGCCGCCGTGCGGCGGCACCTCGCGGCCCGAGAGGAGCGAGGCCATGGCCGGCACGCGCTTGAAGGAGCTGTCGCTGTGCCAGAGGCGGTTGCCCGCGTTGTAGATGGAGCGCTCGTCGTCCGGGGCGTAGAGCCGGCCGTCGGCGTCCACGTTGGAGAGGTCGGAGACTTCAGCGCGCGCCACGGCCCGCGGCCTGTCCTTGCGGATGCTGACCTCGAGGGGGCCGAAGCGCTCGCTGAAGGCGATCTGCTGCTCGTCGCTCTGCGGTTGCTCGGGGAAGACCAGCACGGCGTCGCGGTGGAAGGCGTCCCGCACCTGGCCGAAGTCGCCGTCGTCGAGCGGCTTCGAGAGATCGAGCCCGCTGACTCTCGCGACAAAGTCTCCCCGGACGGACGCCACCAGGATCCCCATCTCAGGCCTCCTCTTCCGTGAAGACGGCTCCCAGAGCCGGATGCGGGCCCTCCGGCAGCGCCAACGTGCGCAGGCTCGCCAGCTCGATCGCGATCGGACCCTCATTCTGGACTGGGTCGATTTCCACGGCAAGCCTCATGAACGAGCCCGGCCATCTGAAGACGAGGCTGCCGCGCGGCCCGTCGGCCGTCTTCCCCTGAAGCACCGTGCCCCACTGGGTCACGGCGCGCTCGCGCGACTGAGCCCGCATGCGGAGCCCCAGCAGCGTCACGGGCGGCGGGGGCGAGGGCACTCCCGGTGGAGGCGTGGAGGGATGCGGCGTGCCGTGAGACGGCCCGGGCTGGGCGAACTGGACGACGATGCCGAGCGCCTGCTTGGGATGAAGGAACGCTTCCCTCCACGTCGGGTCGGAATCGTCACGGCCGACGATGTCGTATCCCGCCGCCTCGGCCCGCGTGGAGACGTCGTCGAGGCTCGGCACCTTGAAGGTGACGTGGTGGACGCCGGGGCCGCGCTCGGCGAGAAATCGGTGGAGGAAGCCCGACGTGCCGAGCGGCTCGATGATCTCGATAGAGCCGCCGCCGTCGAAGCGGTAGGTGCCCCAGGTGAAGGACCCCGACGTGTGGCCGGAGTCGGGGATGCCGCCAAGATTCCCCGCGAGGAAGGGCGCCGCGTCGGCCATCGTCGGCATGCCAATGGCGACGTGGTCGAAGAGGATGCGGTCCACCCGGCTCATCCTTTAAAAGACCGCCTTGGTAAAGACCGCCTTGGCCGCGTCCAGGGCGCGCTCGATGGCCTGGGCGCTCACATCGAGGTGGGTGACGGCGCGGATGGTCCTCGGGCCGAGGGCGCCCATGCGGACGTTGCGGGCGAGCAGCCGCTCCACCGCCGCCGATGCATCGAGCGCGCCCGTGAGATCGAAGAAGACGAGGTTGGTCTCGACCGTCGCGGGATCGAGCTTGATACCTGGCAGCGTGGCGAGCCCTTCGGCGAGCCGCTTGGCGTTGGCGTGGTCCTCGGCCAGTCGCTTGACGTGATGCCTGAGCGCGTAGACGCCGGCCGCGGCGATGATGCCTGCTTGGCGCATGGCGCCGCCCATCTGCTGCTTGAGGCGCCACGCCTCGGCGATGAAATCGCGCGAGCCCGCGATCGCCGCGCCCACCGGGGCTCCCAACCCCTTGGTGAAGTCGATCCACGCCGAATCGAAGGGCGCCGCCCACTGCTGGGCGGACACGCCGGAGGCGACGACGGCGTTCATGAGCCGCGCGCCGTCCATGTGGGTCGAGAGCCCGCGGCGGCGAGCCACGTCGGTGACGGCGCGGACCTTGTCCAGCGGCCAGATGGAGCCGCCGCCCAGGTTGGACGTCTGCTCGACCCAGGCGAGGCGGCTCCGCGGCATGTGGCGATTGTCGGGACGGATGGCGGCGTCGAGCGTCGCCGCGTCGTACTGCCCGCGCGGGCCGTCGAGGGCTTGCACGTTGACGCCGGCCAGCGCCGCGGGACCGCCGGCTTCGAAATGGATGGGGTGCGCCGTCTTGTGCGCCAGCATCTCCTCGCCGTGGCGGCAGTGGACGCGGAGCGCGATCTCGTTGCACATGGTGCCCGACGGCAGGAACAGCGCCGCTTCCTTGCCGAGGAGCTCCGCGACCATCTCCTGGAGGAGGTTGACCGTCGGGTCCTCGTGCTTCTGCTCGTCGCCCACGTCCGCTTCGCACATGAAGCGGCGCATCTCCGGCGTGGGCCTGGTGACCGTATCGCTGTAGAGATCGACCTCGATCGCCATCGGGCCGGCCCTACTGCAGCGGCGAGAAGGCCGAGGGCATACAGATCTTCGTAGCCTGCGTGATCAGCGTGCCGGCCCCGCCGGGCGGCGGCCACAGTCCCTCGGCCCGCGCCTTGTTGCGTGTCGCCATCCGCGCGTCCAGGCTCGGGTAGGGCCAGATGTGCACGAACCTGTTCGCCGTGCCGAACTCGACGTTGCCCGCCAGCGCCAGCGGCGAGAGCCCGAGGCGGCCCGGAAGCTTGGGCTCCCAGCGCTTCATCAGGTCGGGCAGCGTCCCCGCCTTCATCTCGTAGTACCGGAACTCGTAGAAGGGGCCGTGCTTGCCCGGCTTTGCCGTGGGGGCGAAGGGGAAGGGTACGACGATCTCGGAGCTCATGCGCGTGATGAACT
Source organism: Candidatus Rokuibacteriota bacterium (assembly GCA_030647435.1). Lineage (NCBI taxonomy): Bacteria > Candidatus Rokuibacteriota > Candidatus Rokuibacteriota bacterium. The sequence goes on along the minus strand of JAUSJX010000130.1, from coordinate 15,184 downwards.
CCTGGATCTTGGGCGGCCAGTTGGCGTCCTTCGCGGCCGCGGCGCGGATCCGGCTCCGCTCTTCCATGCTCTCGTACTGCCAGATGTGGATGATCTCGTTGAGCGGCCCGATCTCGGTGTGGAAGAAGCCGAAGAGCTCGGAGTACTTCTTCCGATGTTCGTACACCTCTCCGTAGCGCTTCTCGACCTCGGCAAGGCTGCCGGTCTGGAGGCCGTAAGTGCGGATCTCGTAGATCATGCTGGACTCCTCTTAGCAGGCGGCTGAAAAAGGCCCATCTGCTTCGTTGGTGCCCTCGGCCGCACGCTCAACGTACAGAGAGTACGCCTCGCGTGCGGCCCTCGGGCACCGCCTCGCATCTGGACCTTTTTGAGCAGCCTTGGGGTATGGGGTCATACGACTACGGTGAGATGCCGATTTCGCGGAAGTAGCGCCGCGCGCCTGGGTGAACGAGATCGGGGCGCGGCGCCGCGGCGACGGTATTGGCCGCGGTGGTCTCGCGCGCCTGGGGCAGCCTGGCGCCGAGGACCGGCTCGCCGCGGTGCAGGGCGCGCGCGAGGCGGTACGCCGTCTCCTCGGGCACGTCGGGCCGGGCGAGGATGAAGCTCCACGAGCCGACGGACACGACGGGCTCGCCCTGTCCCGGATACGCCCCGGCCGGGATGGTCAGGGTCTTCAGGAACGCGTGCTTGGCCTGGATCCGCGCCCGCTCCTCGGCGCTCGGCGCGATGAAGCGCGCGCCCTGCGCGCCGCGCGCGACGGCCGTGAAGCCGGGCCACCCCGAGCCGCCGCCCCAGAGCGCGGCCGCGCGGCCGTCCAGAACCATGGCGGGGCCGTCGCCGGCCTGGTCGAGATAGATGGACTGGAAATCGCGCTCCATGTCGAGGCCGATGCCGTCGAGCACGTAGCGCGCGAGGACGACGAGCCCCGAGCCGCGGGCGCCCCAAGCGACGGCCTTGCCCTTGAGATCGGCGATCGCGCGGTACGGCTGATTGCCGCGCACGACGAACATGCCGGGCGTCGTGTACATGGCTGCCAGGATCAGCAGGCGCGCCGGCGGGCGGCCGATGCCGGAGAGCGCCTCGTGGGCGACTTCGCCCTGGACCAGCGCCAGGTCGAGCTGCCCCGCTTCGAGGAGCGGGACGTTCTCCGTAGAGCCCTTTGTATTGCGCGTCTTCACTTCCAAGGACGGCTCGACCCCGTTGATGGTCTCGGCCACGGCCTGGCCGTAGACCGGGAAGCCGCCGCCGGGCGTCGCTGTTCCGAGCGTGACCATGGTGCGCTCCTCGGCTCGCGCGAGGCCGGCCGCGAGCAGGAGCATCGCGGCAGCGCCGAGCCATCTCATGAGCGGCCAAGTCATGAGCGTATGGTCCCACGCCCGAGGTCGACCAGGCGCTCAGCCGCCGTCCTGAGCAGGCGCCAGGCCGGCTCGTGGCTCCGGGTTGCCTCGGGATCGTCATAGTAGGTGTCGAGCAGGACATACGGAGCGCCCATCGCCTCGAGCGCGCGGAGGTCTCCGCGCACCTGCTCGAGGCTGCCTTGGCCGGCGCTGCGCTGGTCTTCGGGCAGCGGACCGTCGGAGAGCTGAAACTTGATTCGCGGGCAGAGCGCCGGCACGGGCCGGCCTTCCTTCTCCGCGATCTCCTTGAGCTTGGGCAGGCCGGTATCGCGCAGCCAGTCCATGCGGATCCTGATCGGATGCCACGCATCGCCGTGGAGTACCGCGCGGCGGAGCGCGGCCTCGCTCGCGCCGCCGACCCAGATCGGCGGATGCGGGGCCCGCATCGGCCGCGGCGCGGTGTGCACGCCGGCGAAGCGGACGAAGCGCCCCTCGTAGGAGGCGACGTCATGGGTCCAGCACGCCTTGATCGCGTTCAGGTAATCGTTGGTCATGGCGCCCCGCTTCTCGAACGGCAGCCCCAGCGCCTCGAATTCCTGCCTGGCCCAGCCGACGCCGACGCCGAAGATGAAGCGCCCGCCGCAGAGCTGGTCCACCACCGCCGTCGCGCGCGCCGTCTCGAGCGGGTGACGGTACGGCACGATGATGACGGTGGTGCCGAGCTCGAGGCGGCGCGTGACGCCCGCGAGCCAGCCGAGGAGCGTCAGGGGCTCGTAGAAGGGCGCGGGATAGCGTCCCGCGACATCGGGCGTGATCGTCACGTGGTCGGAGGTCATGAGCAGGTGATAGCCCAGGTCCTCGACGAGGTGGGCCCAGGAGAGGAGCGCCTCGGGAGTGGCGCCCGGGCCGAAGTTGATCAGGTTGACGCCGACCTTCACGATGCGACCAGCGCCAAGCCGGGGACGACGCTCAAGTTCGGCAGGCGGCGCAGGGTGTCGGGGGCGAGCTTGAGCTTGGAGGACCTGCTGCCGCCTCCCAGGATGACGTAGTCGAGCGCCATGATGCGCTCCTCGACGTAGATCGGCAGGTCGGGCGGCAGGGCCAGCAGCGTCACGCCGCCGATCATCATGCCGGTGAGCTCCTGCGTCTCGTCCGCCGTGGCGAAGGAGACGCGCGAGACGTCCATCAAACGGCGCACGGTGTGATTGACGTCGAGCCGCGAGGTCGCCAGCACGAGGCAGGCGCAGAACTTCCTCGGCTCCTTCTTCGAGGCAACGACGATGGTGTTGCCCGAATGGTCGAGCGGCACGCCGTACTTCTCGCAGAAGACCGCCGTGTCGGCGAAGCCCGGGTCAATCCGGATGACTTCATGCGCGGCTCCCAGCCCCTCGAGGGCGGCCGCGACTTTCGCTTCGATCTCGGCGTCGTCGCTCATCCTACTAGCCTGCTCGACTCACGAACGCGTCTTCCGCGTTCTAGACGCCCCCTCACCCTACCCTCTCCCCCTCTGGGGGCGAGGGGATCGAAACGGCTCCCTCTCCCTCGGAGAGGGAGAGGGTCGGGGTGAGGGTGGCGCATGAGTTCACGCATAATCTGGGCTGGGCGCGGGGCCGCTGGGTCAGGCCGGGGCGATCTCGACGCGGCACGTGTTGTACGTCGGGGCGCCGCAGGGTGAGGCGCGGTCCTCCGTCAGGACGTTGGCGCACCCGCGCGTGTCGGCTCCGGACGGGCCGGGAGTGAACCAGGCGCCCTCCTTGATGGAGACCACCCCGCGGGCGATGCGATCCGTCACGCGCGCCGGCACGATCGTCGCGCCGCGCTCGTTGAACACGCGCACCATCTGGGCGTCGGCGATGCCGCGCGCGGCCGCGTCCTCGGGGTGGATCCACACGTCCTGCCGGTCCACCCGGGCCAGCGCCGCCTGGTTGTCGTGAATCGAGTGCGTCCGGGCGCGTGACTTGGGCGAGATCAGCTCGAGCGGATGGCGCGGGTCGGCCTCGTGAGGCGGGATCCACGTCGGGATCGGGGGGATGCGGCCGAGGCCGATCGGGTCGGGATTGGCCGCGATCGAGGTCGAGTAGATCTCGATCTTCCCGCTCGGCGTCGAGAACGGATGGCCCGCCGGGTCGCGCACCTCGTCGGCGAAGGCCACCGGATCCTCCGGCGCGGGCAGCCGCGCCAGCCCGCGCTCGCGGAAGGCGTCGAAGTCGTCGACGTCCGTGCCCGCGCAGATTTCCCGCAGCCACTCGACGTCGTCGACGCGCTTGTAGCCTTCGAGCCCGAGCCGCTTGGCCAGGTCGGCGCAGATGTCGACGTCGTTCCGGCACTCGTACATCGGCTTGATCGCCTGGCGCATGAAGATGGCGTAGTGTCCCGCCCCGCTCCAGGGCGTGTGGATGTCGCTCCGCTCCCAGAACGTGGTCGCCGGCAGGACGATGTCCGCGTACCGCGCCGTCGGCGTCAGGAAATGATCGTGGACGACCATGAACTCGAGCCCCTCCAGCCCCGCGGTGATCTTGTTGACGTTCGGCGCCTGGTTGGCCAGGTCGCCGCAGGCCGAGTAGACCATCTTGATGTCGGCCGGGTAGCCGCCGACCCGCCCGCGCGCGAGCACGTCGGCCAGGAGGGTCGAGGCGACGCGCGAGTTGGCGGGGTTCGGTGGGGCGCCCAACCGCTTGATGCCGTGGTTGCGCGCGCCCCCGCTGCATCCGGAGTTGCCGCCCGGGATGCCGATATTGCCCGTGATGGCGCAGAGCGCGTAGGCCGTCCGGTGGAACTGCTCGCCGTAGCCCGTGCGCCCGGGCGCGTAGCCGCAGTGGAGCGCGGCGGGCCTCCGCGTGGCGAAGTCGCGCGCCAGCCGCCGGATGGTCGCGGCCGGGACGCCGGTCAGGGGCTCCGCCCATTCGGGCGTCTTGACCACGCCGTCCGAGAGGCCGAGGAGGTACGAGCGGTACGACGAGCCCGGCGGGGCGCCCTCGGGCAGGTGGGCCTCGTCGAACCCGAGCACGAGCCGGTCGAGGAAGGCCTGGTCGTGCAGGCCGTCGCTGACGACGACCTGCGCCATCGCGATCAGCATGGCCGCATCCGTTCCCGGCCGGATCGCGATGTGCTCGTCGGACATCTGCACGCTCGTCCGCGTCGCGCGGGGGTCCACCGAGACGATGCGGACGCCGCGCTCGTGGGCCCAGCGGAGGTACTGCGGATTGTTCGTGCCGAACGTGCCGTCGGCGGGGCTCCAGCCCCAGAGGATCATGAGGCGCGAGTTGACGTAGTCGGTGGGCTCGCGCCCAGAGAACTTGCAGTCCGCCTTCGGGCCGTACGTGTGGCGCAGGGCGAAGATCTCGGCCTCGTTCGACAGGTTCGACCACAGCTCGGTGCAGCCGCCGAAGAGGTGCAGGAGTCGTTGGATGGCGGCGCGGTTGTGAAGGACGGCCGTGTTGCCCGAGCGCGAGCAGTCGAGGATGGCCGCGGGCCCGTACGTGTCGCGGATCCGCAGCATCTGAGCCGCGACCTCGTCGAGGGCGTCGTCCCACGAGATGCGCTCGTAGGCGCCCGCGCCTCGCGGGCCCACCCGGCGCATGGGGTAGCGCAGCCGGTCGGGGTGATTGACGCGGTCCGCGGCGCCGAAGCCGCGCGCGCAGGCGGTGAGCGGGGGCATCTCGAAGGTCCACTTTCTCGGGTCGGTGCTGATGCGGACGATCCGCCCGTACTTGACGTGGGCGTTGACCACGCAGCGCCCACCGCAGTTGTGCCCGCAGGTGCTGGTGACGACTTCTTCGCCCGGGGCGCCCGCTTCGCGCGCCGCTTCGTAGATGGTCTTCGCCTTCATCAGCGTCTCAGTTGAAGACCACCACGCCGCGCGCGACCTGGCCGGTCCGCATGGCGGTGAAGCCCTCGTTGATCTCCTCGATCTTGTACGTGCGGCTGACGAGCTGGTCGATCTTGAGCCTGCCGTCGAGGTAGAGATCGACGAGGCGCGGGAAGTCGATCGGGGGCCGCACGGAGCCGTACATGGTGCCCTTGAGCGTCTTCTCCTGGAGCGCCATGAGATAGGGCGTGATCGGGGCGCGCACGGCCATGGCCGCCATGCCGACGATGACGGCCACGCCGCCAGGGCGGATCGCGTCGAGGATCTGGAGCGTGGTCTGCTCGCCGCCGATGGCGTCGAAGGCGTAGTCCACGCCGCGTCCCTGGGTCAGCTCGCGCACGCGCTCGACGATGTTCTCCTGCTTGCCGTTGAACGTATGGGTCGCGCCGAACTCCTTCGCGTAGTCGAGCTTGCTGTCGAGGAGGTCGCAGGCCACGATCATCCCGGCGCCGGCCAGCCGCGCGCCCTGGACGACGTTGAGCCCCACGCCGCCGCAGCCGATGACCAGCACCGAGGCGCCAGCCTCGACCCGCGCGCAGGAGGTGACGGCGCCCACGCCCGTCGGCACGCAGCAGCCGCAGAGCGCCGCCTGCGGCCACGGCATCTCCTTGCGGATCGGCACCAGCATCTCGGACGGGCAGACGACGGATTCGGAGAACGTGCCGATCCGCGCCATCTGGTTGATGTTCTGGCCCTTGTGCGTGAGGCGGTGAGAGCCGTCGAGCATGGCCCAGCGCGCCGACTTGTGCCCGTCGCAGAGAATGGAGCGGCCGAGCGAGCAGTAGAGGCAGTGCCCGCACTGCGGCCTGAAGGAGAAGATGATGTGGTCGCCGGGCGTGACGTTGACCACGCCCGAACCGACCTCTTCGACGATGCCCGCCGCCTCATGGCCCAGGACCATGGGCAGCGGCAGCTGCCAATCCCCGTTCATGATGTGCCAGTCGCTGTGGCAGACGCCCGCGGCCTTGACGCGCACGCGCGCCTCGCCCGCCTGCGGTCCCTGCTGCTCAAGGTCCACGATCTGGAGCGGCGTGTTCGCTTCGTACAGGACGGCGGCTTTCATAGGGTGACCTCCATGGGGGTGACCTCCATTGGGGGTGGCCTCCTTTGGCCTACTTCTTACGGGCCGCGCGCATGGCGCCCCAGATCTTGTGGGGCGTGAGCGGCAGGTCCACGTGGGTGACGCCGAGCGGAGCGAGCGCGTCCATGACCGCGTTGGCGATGGCGGGCGTCGAGCCGATGGTCGCGGCCTCACCGATCCCCTTGACGCCGAGCGTGGTCCGCGGCGAGTGCGTGTGCGTGTGGTCGTTCTGGAACGAGATCAGGTCGTCCGTCTTCGGGATCGCGTAGTCCATGAGGGTCGACGAGAGGAGCTGGCCCGCCTCGTCGAAGGCCGCCTCTTCCCAGAGCGCCTGCCCTATGCCTTGCGCCAAGCCGCCGTGCACCTGGCCCTGGACCAGGAGCGGGTTGATGAGGAAGCCCGCGTCGTCCACCGACATGTAGCGGAGGATCTTGACGCGGCCCGTGTCCTTGTCCACCTCGACCATGGCGACGTGGGAGCCGAACGGGAAGAGCATGCCGGCGCCGGTCTTGATGTCCTCGTGCGAGTCGAGACTGCCCTTGGCGGCCGCGGCGACCTGCTGCCAGGTGACGGCGCGATCGGGCACGCCGCGCACGGTGAATTTGCCGTCGGCCAGCACGAGATCCTGCGCCGCCGCCTCGAGAAGGCTGGCGGCGACCTGCTGGGCCTTGTCCTTGACCTTGACCGCCTGGCCGAGGGCGTGCATGCCGCCGCGCGCGGCGGAGCGGCTGCCGAAGGTGCCGACGCCGTTCCTGACGAGCGCGGTGTCGCCCTGGACGACCTTGACCATCTCCATCGGGATCTGGAGCTCGTCGGCGACCAGCTGGGCGTAGGCCGTCTCGTGCCCCTGGCCGTGCGAGGCCGAGCCCGTCAGCAGGGTCACGCGCCCGTCGGCGGCCACGACGAGGTCCGACACCTCGTCCTCTTCGAAGCCGCAGATCTCGACGTAGGAGGCGAGCCCGATGCCCACGAGCCGCCCGTGGGCGCGCGCCGCCTGCTGCTGCCGGCGGAGCTCCTCGTAGCCGGCCTTCACGAGCGCGTGGTCGAGGGCGCGCGTGTACTCGCCGCTGTCGTAGGAGTTCCCGAGCGCCGTGTCGTAGGGGAACTTGTCGGGCGGGATGAAGTTGCGCCGCCTGACTTCGGACGGGTCGAGGCCGACCTTCGCGGCGAGCAGGTCCATGCCCCGCTCGATGAAGTAGGCGGCCTCGGGCCGCCCCGCGCCGCGATAGGGCACGGTGCCCATCGTGTTGGTGAAGGCGCAGACGACCTCGGCCCGCGCTGTCTGGATGTCGTAGCAGCCCGTGATCATCTGGGCGCAGAGGACCGGCAGGAGGCAGCCGACGTGATAGAGGCAGTAACCGACGTTGCCGGTGATCTTCGCGTCGAGCGCGAGGATGCGGCCCGTCGAGTCGGCCGCGAGGCGCAGGTGGCAGCGCATGTCGCGACCGTGCCCCGTCGCCTGCATGTCCTCGCGCCGCGTCGCCGCCCAGCGCACGGGGCGGTTCAGGCGCTTCGCGAGCATCGGGACGATGGTGTCTTCCTGGTACACGGGCACCTTGGCGCCGAAGCCGCCGCCCACGCGCCCGGTCATCAGGTGGATCTGCTCGGGCTTGAGTTTGAGCCGCTCGGCGACCTGGTTCCGCATGCCGTGCGGGATCTGGGTGTCGCCCCACATGGTCAGCTTCTGCGCCTTGGCATCCCAGATCGCGCTGCAGGCGCGCGGCTCCATCGCGAGCGGGATCACGCGCTGGTTGATCAGCTTGACGTCGATGACCACGGGGGCCGTCTTGAAGACCGCGTCGACGTCGCCCTTCTCGAGCTTGAACGAGACGCCGAGATTGGAGCCGGTCTCCGGGTACAGGAGCGGCGCGCCCTTGCGGAGCGCCGCCTCCGAGTCCACGACGGCCGGCAGCGGCTCGTAGTCCACGACCACGGCCTCGGCCCCGTCCACCGCGGCCTGCGCCGTCTCGGCGGCGACCACGGCCACGGGCTCGCCCACGTGACGGACGCGGCCCTCGGCCAGCATCGTGTACCCCTGCCGGTTCATCGAGGCGAACATCTCGGGCGGGATCGGCGTGTGGATGACGCCGACCTCGGCGTTGATGTCGGCGCCGGTCAGGACCGCGACGACGCCGGGGATCTTCCTGGCAGCCGTGGTGTCGATCCGCTTGAGAACCGCGTGGGCGTGGGGGCTCCTGACGAACGCCAGCTGCAGCGCCCCTTCGAGGCGCACGTCGTTGACGAAGTGGTCGGCGCCCGTGATGAGCTTGGGGTCCTCGAGCCGCCTGACCGGGCGGCCCACGTGCTGGATCGGCATGGCGTCAGTCTCCCTGTGAGATCCCGTGGTGTGCGAGCCGGAGGGCATGGTACCACGCGGCGAGAATCCCCCCGCATCCGGCTTCAGGTTGCGTTACGCTGGGCGGGCGCCCGGCCCCCGCCGGGCGCTGACCTGTCACCTGGAGGCGCGCGATTCTGACGTCGGCCGAGGCTCCACGAGGCACTCTGAGGCGAGACGTCCGAATTATCGGTCTGGTGGGCGGGGCTCATTTCGTCAGCCACTTCTTCCAGCTGACGCTGCCGCCCATCTTCCCGCTCCTGCGCGATGACTTCGGCGTCAGCTACGTCCAGCTGGGCCTCCTGATGAGCCTCTTCTACGCCTCCTCCGGCATCGGCCAGACCGCGTCGGGCTTCCTCGTCGATCACTGGGGCGCGCGCCGCGTGCTGCCGACGGGCATGGCTCTCTTGGCCTTTGCCATGGCGCTGGCGGGGCTCGCCCAGTCGTATTGGGCGCTGGTGCCGGCGGCGCTCCTGGGCGGCCTCGGTAACAGCGTCTTCCACCCGGCGGACTACTCGATCTTCAACGCCTCGGTCAGCCCGTCGCGACTCGGCCGCGCCTACGGCGTTCACAGCATCTGCGGCGCTCTCGGCTGGGCCGTGGCGCCCGCCGTTGTTGTGACGTTGTCATCGACGATAGGCTGGCGCCTTGCCCTCGTCACGGTGGGCGTCCTTGGCATCGCGGCGGCGGTCGCGCTCTCGACGCTGGGCGAGGCGCTCGACGACCGGCGCGAGACGGCCGGGCTGCGCGGCGCGCCGTCGTCGGGCTGGACCGCCAACGTGAGGCTTCTCATGGCGACGCCGATCCTGGTCGCCTTCGCCTACTTCGCGCTCTTGGCGACCTCGCTCATCGGCATCCAGACCTTCTCCGTTTCGGCGATGGTCGCGATCTACGAGGCGCCGCTCGGCCTTGCCACCGGCGCTCTGACGGCATTCCTTCTGGGCAGCGCCGGCGGCGTCCTCGTCGGGAGCTTTCTCGCGGACCGCACCAGCCGGCACGACGTGGTCGCGGGCGGCGGCATGTTCCTCGGCGCGATCGCGAGCCTCGTCATCGCGAGCGCGGCGCCGCCGTTGGCGCTTTTGCCGGTGGTGATGGCGCTGGCAGGCTTCTGTCTCGGCGCGACCTCGCCCTCGCGCGACATGCTCGTGCGCGCCGCCACGCCGCCGGGCGCCTCGGGAAAGGTCTACGGCTTCGTCTACTCCGGGCTTGACCTGGGCTCCTCGCTCACGCCGCTCCTCTTCGGGTGGCTGCTCGACCGGGGCGAGCCGCGAATGGTCTTCGTGGCCTCCGCGGGCTTCATGCTGCTGACCATCGCCACGGTTATCCAAGTCCGGCGCCACGCGGCGCCGGTTCACACGCAAGCGCCCGCCTAGCAGTCTCTCCTGGAACCGGCAGGCGGCCGAGAAGGGTCCAGATGCGAGGCGGCGCCCGAAGGTCGCACGCGAGGCGTACTCCTGTACGTTGAGCGTGCGGCCGAGGGCGCCAACGAAGCAGATGGACCCGTATCGGCCGCCTGCTAGGCGGCGATCAGGGCGCCACTCTTCGAGCTCGCGAGGAGCGGCGTCACGTGCTCCGCGTCCGCCGGCCGCGCGAAGAGGAAGCCCTGGCCGCGGTCGCAGCCGAGCGCCTTGAGCTCGATCCGCTGCTCGTCGGTCTCGATGCCTTCGGCGGTCACGTCCATGTTGAGGCTCTTTGCCACTGTGACGACGGCGCGGACGATGGCGCTGTCGCCGCCCTCGCCGGAGAGCCCCCTCACGAATGACCGGTCGATCTTGAGCGTGTCCACGGGGAAGCTCTTGAGGTAGCCGAGGGACGAGTAGCCGGTTCCGAAGTCGTCGATGGCGAGGCGGATGCCGAGGTCCTTGAGCTCCTTGAGCTTGGCGAGCGTCGCCGGCGCGCTCTGCATGACCACGCTCTCGGTGATCTCGAGCTTGAGGGACGACGCCTCGAGCCCGCTCTCCATCAGGGCCTGGGTGATCTCGTCGACCAGCTGCGGGTGCTGGAACTGCTTGGCCGAGAGGTTGACGCTCATGACGAGCGGCGGGTCGCTCGGGAACTCGAGCTGCCACACCCGCGCCTGGCGGCAGGCCTCGCTGAGCACCCACTGCCCGATGGGCACGATGAGCCCTGTCTCTTCGGTCAGGCCGATGAACGCGTCGGGCTGGAGCAGGCCGCGCTTGGCGTGCTGCCAACGGATGAGCGCCTCGACCTCGGTGATCCTGCCCGTGTCGAGCCGCAGGATGGGCTGGTAGTGGAGCCGGAACTCGTGGCGCGAGATCGCCGTGCGGAGGTCCATCTCGAGGTCCATCCGGTCGAGCGCCGGTGCGCTCATGCCGTTGTCGAAGACCTCGTGGCGCGCACTGCCCTTGGCCTTGGCGTGGTACATGGCGAGGTCGGCGTCGCGCAGCATCTCCTCGGGCAACCCGATACGGGCCGAGGACAGCGCGATGCCGATTGAGGCGGTGATGAAGACCTCGCGCCCCTCGAAGAGCAGCGGCTTGGCCAGCTCCGCCTCGATGCGCAGGGCGACCGCGTCGGCGGTCTCGGCGTCGGCCACGTCTTCCAGCAGGAGGCCGAACTCGTCGCCGCCGAGCCGCGCCACGGTGTCGCCCGGGCGCAACGAGGCGCTGAGGCGATTGCTCACCTCGACCAGCAGCTGGTCCCCGACCGCGTGGCCCAGCGTATCGTTGACCACCTTGAAGCGGTCGAGGTCGAGGAAGAGCACGGCCAGGTGCTCGTGGCGCCGCCGGGCGCGTGTGAGCCCGTGGGTCAGCCGGTCCATGAACAGCGCCCGGTTCGGCAACCCGGTGAGCGAGTCGCGGAATGCCTGCTTGGTCAGCTGCTCGAGGCGCCTGGGGAACTGGCTTATCTCATCGGACTGCTGCTCGATGGTCGCCATCATGCGGTTGAACGAGACCATGAGCGTGCCGATCTCATCGTGCCGCGCGCCGGCTGTCTCCCCGGCGGGCTGCGCAGTTGCGACGAGGCTGGCCGCGTGCGTGACCGCGCTGGCGAGGTCCCAGACGACGTAGCCGCCGCCAGCCATGAGGAGTCCGGTGAAGGCGACGAGGGTCGGGATGGCGAGCACGTCGTTCAGGTTTGCAGCGCCCAGGGAGGGCACGAGGTTGCTGTGGAGCACGTACGTCAGGACGAGGAGCGGGATGACCGAGCAGAGGGCAAGGGCGAAGACGACCTTCTGCTTGACCCGCTGCCCCGCGAACGCCACCTCTCGCTTGATCTCGCCGTCCATCGTCATCCCCTTTCTCCTGCTCGTGGTCTAGGCAAGGAAATCCTCACGTCACACGAGCAACATTGGTGCCACCGGCGGCGGCGTCTAAATGGCTGAAAAGAAAGCGGCGTACTCAGTCGATCGACAGAGAAAGTGACGATTCTTGGATGTCGGCCGTCGAGGGCCCGACGTTCCGTGTCACCGGCCGGCCGAGGGCCGGCGGTGGCCCGAGGCGGGTCAGCGCTTGTACTTGCTGGGAACCTTGCGCTGGGGGAAGAAGACGGGACGCGGCATCCGGCCCACGGGCACCTCGATCAAGACCGGCCGGTCCATGGCTACGGCCTCGCCGACGAGCCGGCCCACGTCCGTGGGGACCTTGACCCGCATACCGTAGAGGCCGAAAGCCTCGCTGAGCTTCATGAAATCGGGGTTGTGGAGCGCCGAGCCGTACTGTCCGCCCCAATCCTCGTCGAGGTCGCGCGCGACGTTGCCGTAGGCCCCATCGTTGAAGACGACCGCCACGACGTTGATCTTGTGCTGGACGGCCGTGGCCATCTCCTGGGCGTTGTAGAGAAAGCCGCCGTCGCCGATCACCGCGACCACGGGGCTGCCGGGGCGCGCGACCTTCGCGCCGAGGGCGACCGGGTACTCGTAGCCGAGGTTGCCGGAATACGAGGACGAGAGGTACGTCCGCGGGCCGTACGTCGGCCAGAGCGGGCGCGAGTAGTAGCCGATCTGCGTCATGCCCGCGACCAGGATCGTGTCCTCAGGGCATCCCGCGCGGAGGCTCTTGACGATGGAGACCTGCGGCTCCTGCGTCATCTGCGCCGCGATCTCCGCCCGGAGGGTCTCGCGCTCGGCCTTCCGGGACGCGCGGGCGGGCGCCCCCGCGCGGAGCTTCTCCAGGAGTGCCTCGAGCGTCGCGCGCGCGTCGCCCACGAGCCCCAGCGTGGTCTTGTGGCTGCGCCCGATCTCTTCCGGGTCGGCGTCGATCTGGACGATCCGCGTCTCAGGCGCGAAGGAGACCAGGGCGAGCCTCGAGCCGACGGCGAGCACCACGTCCGCGGCGTGGATGGCGGCGCGGAGCGGCGACTCGCGCCAGAACGCGGCGCCGAGCGAGAGGTCGCTGTGGTCGCTGACCGCGCCCTTGCCCTCGGCCGTGCACGCGACGCCGGCCTGCAGGTACTCCGCGACGGCGTGCAGGGCCTCGTGAGCGCCCGAGAGATTGACGCCGCCTCCCGCGTAGATGATCGGGCTCTTCGCGGCCAGCAGGATCTCGGCGGCGCGGCTGATGTCGGCGGCCGAGGCTCTAGCGCGCGCGACCTCCGCCGGCGCCAAGAGCTCGGCCTCTCCCTCCTCCTCCATGGTCTCGGGCGGCATCTCCAGCTCGACGGGACGCGGGCGGCCGCTCCTGAGCTGCACGAACGCCTCGCGCACGGCGGCCGGGATGTCCGGCACCTGGAGCACGCGCCGCCGCCACTTGGTGACGGGCGCGATGCAGTCGAGCTGGTCATTGACCTCGTGGAGGAGCCCGATGTTCTTGCCGATCTGCTCGCGCGGGATCTGGCCCGAGAGCATGAGCACGGGCGAGGAGGCGGAGTAGGCCGTGCTGAGCCCCGCGGCGGCGTTGAGCAGCCCCGGGCCCGGGACGACGAGCGCCGTGCCGATGCCGCCGCCGGCCCGCGCGTAGCCGTCGGCCATGTAGCTCGTGGCCTGCTCGTGGCGCGTGGTGATGAAGCGGATCCGCGGCTCGTCGCGCAGCGCCGCCATCACGCCGTAGAGCTGGACGCCGGGCAGGCCGAACACCACCCGCACGCCTTCGCGATAGAGGGAGGCTACGAGGGCTTCGCCGCCGGTCATCCTGGCCATGTCTGTCGCTCCCGACTCGTAGGGTGGAGGCGGCGCCTACGGTTGTTCCACGGCGCCGCTCGCGATCAACGTGTCGATCCGCGTCGCATCGTAGCCCAGAAGCCCCGAGAGCACCAGCCGGCTGTGCTCGCCTACGCGGTAGGGCGCCGGCCCGGCCGGATGGACGGGACGGCCGTCCCAGTGATACGGGCTCGCCGTGACTCTCACGCGGCCACGCGTTGGGTGGGAGACGTCGGGAAACGCCTGGCGCTCCAGAAGATGAGGGTGGGCGATCACCTCGCGCGGCTCGAGCACCGGCGCGCAGGGGATGCGGGCCGCCCCGAGCGCCGCCAGCGCCTCGTCCACCGTCCGGAAGCGCGTGAGCCACTGGCCGATCAGATCGCGGAGGAGCGGCCAGTGCTCGCGCCGCGCCTGCGCCGTCGCGAAGCGCGGGTCATTGGCCAGCTCGGGGCGGTCCATCATCTCGAGCAGGCGCGGCCAGAGCTCCGTCGAGCCCACGGTCTGGAGCGCCAGATGGCGCCCGCCGATCTCGTAGACGCCCATGCCGGGGCGCGGCGAGCCGATCTCCTCGCCGCCGTTGAGCACCGCCGCGAAGGAGACGTCGTCGGCTGCGATCAGGGCCTCCAGCATCGAGACGTCGATCCGCGCGCCCGCTCCCGTCCGCGCGCGGCGCCACAGCGCGGCGAGGATGGCGCCGAAGGCATGCGTGCCCGACAGCACGTCGGCGGCCTGGAGGTTCGCGGATTGCGGCGCCGGCGCATCGCCCTGTTCGAGGTGCATGAGGCCCGAGGCGGCGTTGATGATGTGGGCGAAGGCGGGGCGCTCGCGCCACGGCCCCGTCTGGCCGAAGCCGGAGATGGAGCAGTAGACGAGGTCGGGCTTGGCGGCGGCGAGGGTCTCGTAGTCGATGCCGAGGCGCGCCGCGACGCCCGGGGCGAAGTTCTCGACCGCGACGTCGGCCTTCCGCGCCAGGTCGCGGGCGATCTCGCGCGTCTCGGGGCGCCCGAGGTCGAGCCCCACGCTCTCCTTGCCGACGTTGATGCGGGTGAAGTAGCTGCTCTGGTCGTCGCGCCCCGGCTCGAGCTGCAGGTGTCCCTTGCGCATGTCGTCGCCGCCGCCGGCGCGCTCGACCTTGACAACGCGCGCCCCCAGGTCGGCGAGGAGGCGCGTGCAGTACGGGCCGGCCAGGACGCGCGTGAAGTCGAGGACCACGAGGCCGTGGAGGGGAGCGATATCTTCGGGCACCGGTGGAGTATAGCAGGGGTCTTCGGGTAACTGGGCGCGCCGCCGGGTAACTGGGCGCGCCGCTGGGTAACTGGGCGCGGGGTGCACGTCAGGATTGTGAGATAAGGTCATGCGGCCACCGCCCTGGCGACGGATCGCCGCTCCCAGAAGTCCTCGAAGCGCCCGCTCAGCGTGCAGCACCGCAGCGCGATGATGGCGTCGGCGCCGGCCACCGTCCAGT